>VGJU01000014.1 GCA_016867335.1 Candidatus Zixiibacteriota bacterium
TGAAACCCTGCGTATCCCGTGGGGGCAGGATTTCAGGATGGACGGCGGCAACGCGCTTTTCGCCTACCGGGGAACATCGGGACCGGCCATACACATAGACAGCCAGATGAACTGTCGGTACAAATTGGGACTGATCACCTCAAACTCCCCAGACCCGGTTGTCCTGATCCGCCCCGAAAATCCCGGCCCCGACGATTTCGTCGTCAATACGGCCAGTGTGTTCGACTTTTCCGCCATCGTTTCCGGTCATCTTGAAGGAACGAGTCTTGCACTGGACACTTCGTACGGTCCGATCGTCAACAGCACGTTTTTCGCGGAAGAGACCAACTCCATGAAAAGAGGGCTTTATGTGACCGACGCCGGTGGCACGGGGTATTCGTTTAGCAACAACACGGTGCGCATCCCGTACGGAAACCAGTATCACGCGCTAAAAAATTGCGTGGGGTTGCAACTTGGCGATCCTGGTTCGACAAAGATTTTGCACAACGTCGTCGAGGGAAGCTATCACGCCCCGCGTGGCGCGCATTTCGACGAAAAACAAAAACGGTACATCACACTCGAAAACTATGTCGGTGAAGAGGCGATCGGGGCATTGATCCATGCCCAGCGCAACGTGCTCACGCTTTCCTTTTTTGGCCCCCGACAGCCGGGCTATGATGTGGTTTTCGAGACCGGCAGCCGTGACAATACTGTGTTTGTGATGACCCTGCCTAACGGGATCACGCATCGCTCCGAAGCACCCACCAATCGGATCGTACCTAACTGGCCTGTCGGCTTTGACGTGGAGACACCCTCGGATCCTGCCTCGGGGGAGTGGACGATCAACCGGACGGCCATGACGGCGCAAATCATGATCGTCCAGCCTGGCGTGGTTACCTCCTACACCAAGGTGGACGCCGGCGGCTCGCCACAAGGTCACCCCCACAACCTGAGTTTGGTGGATACGCTCCACGGACCGGAAAGACCGGCTCCTACCCCGCACCCGCGCATGGAGCAGACGTTTGAGGGCGGACTGGCGACCGGACAGTCATTTATGTTGGAACCGGGGGACGGCATTCAGTTGACCTATGCCACGGCCCCTTCATGGCGCTGGAAAGCGCTGAGATAATATCCCATATCGAAAGGAGAAGTTTTATGAGTTCACCCCATGAAAGCGCCGACCTCATTCTAAAACTCTATGAATTACGCCGCGAGGATACCATGCGCAAGGCGCGCGACTGGTTTACCGCCTTCAACCCCGACTCGCTCGACGACATACGGACGGCGGTGCAGGGCGAACATAGCGCGTACTACCGCATGGTCACGAGTTATTGGGACATGGCCGCATCGCTTGTAAACAACGGTGGAATCGATGAAAAAATGTTTACGGATGCCAACGGCGAACACATGGCCGTTTTTGCCAAAGTGGAACCGTTTGTAGCCGAGATCAGACAACATTGGAACATGCCGCAGTATTTGGTGCAGTTGGAACAGCTTATCCTGCGGCAACCCAACGCCAAAGAACGTCTGGCGCAACTACGGGAACGGCTCCGGGCGATGACGGCCCGAAGGTCTTCGTAGATGCGCTTGTTGGTGGTAGTGTGGGGAATCGGCGGTATTACAGCGGTGTTGGTCTATGCGATCTACCGACTGTCCTTGCAAACTATCGACGCGCTGACCATGCCGCTGGAGTGGTATCATCTGGCCCTGCTGGCGGCCAACATAGCGTTTATGGCTTACTCGGAAGGCTACAAGGGATTCCAAAAAATGTTTGCGCCGCGCGTGGCCGCGCGCGCCCGGTATCTGTACGATCACGGCGACACCGTTTCGATGTTTTTTGCCCCCTTGTTCTGCGCCGGATATTTCCGCATCGTCCGGTCAAGACAGATCGCCATCTTTGCGCTGACCATCGGCATTACGGTGCTGGTGAACGCCGTACGGCAGATGCCGCAACCGTATCGCGGGATCGCCGACGCCGGCGTGGTAGTGGGGTTGACCTACGGTCTTGTCGTGGTCCTGATTTTTACGATACGGGTTTTTACCGGGCGCGGCGTCATGCCGGATCCCGAAATTAACACTTTATCCGGAGACCGTTTATGATTCGAGCAGGTTTTATCGGCGCCGGGTCGCGCGCCCAAGGCGCCCACTATCCGAACGTGCATCGACTGTCGGGCGTGGAAATGACGGCGGTGTGCGAAATCGACGAAGCCCGTCTCAAACAGGTGCAGGAGCGGTACGGGTTTCGGCATGTCTTTACCGACCATCAAAAGATGCTGGAGACCGTCGAACTGGACGTCATCTATTGCATCATGCACGAGCGATGGCTGTTACGCCCCGCGCTCGACGTGCTCAACGCCGGCAAGCACATCTTGATGGAAAAACCACCCGGGGCAAATTCCGACGAAACCCGGCAACTACTCGAAGCGGCCGTCAAAAACGACGTTTACGCGATGGTCGCCTATCAACGCCGTTATACGGCGATCGTACAGGAGGCCATGCGCCGCGTGGCGGAAAAAGGCCCGGTTTCACTGGCTACGGCCACGTTCAACAAACAGATGCTGGGCGATTTTCAGACGTTTTCCACGACGCTGTGGGACGACGTCACGCATATCGTCGATCTGGTCCGGTTTATGTGTGGTGGCGAACCGGTCGAGGTGACGCGCTACCGGGACGCGCTTGGCTCTTCTCACTGGAACTGTTATACGGCGCTGATCCGTTTTGACAACGGGGCGACGGGCGTAGTGTTTGGCAACCGGGCTTCCGGCGGGCGTGTGTTGCGCGCCGAACTGCACGGAGTGGGGGTCGGGTGTTACATGAAACTCCCCGAAGAAATCGAAATCCACGAGGACAACCGCAAAGAGACGCTTGGCGGATGGGAACCCGGTGGGGCTCTCCAGACTGATACGGACCGCTACGAGGGCGTGTTGACCATGCACGAACATTTTATCGACTGCGTAGTCAACCGCCGCACGCCGTCGAGCGATCTGCGCGACGTAATCCATACGATCCGACTGGTAGACTGGATCGAAAACGGGCGTCCGGACTAAAACGCCGGTCATGCAACGGCTCAACTTTCCAGCGTACGACTTCGACACGGGGGTGGACGAGCAGGGCGCTCCTGTGATTTTCGACACCGTGCGCCGTAAATACGTGCGGTTGACGCCCGAAGAGTGGGTACGTCAGCATCTGCTTCGTTATTTGGTCGAAGGTCGTGGGTTTCCTTCCGGGCTTGCGGCGGTGGAGACCGGTTTTTTTTATGGCGGATCACCGGTCCGGGCCGATCTCATCCTCCACGACCGCACCGGCAAACCCATCCTCATGGCCGAGTGCAAAGCGCCGGACATCAAGATCACGCAGACTGTGTTCGAGCAACTGGCCCGTTACAACACGGTGGTCGGCGCCCGCTATCTCGTGGCGACAAACGGAGTGACCCATTTCTGTTGTCTGCGTCCCCCGGATACCGGAGGATACGTGTTTCTCCACGAACTGCCCATCTACTCGGAGGTATGACATGAACACCCTGCGTATACTGATCGCGGCGGTCGTCCTGGTGTTGATTGTTTCTCAGACACCCGCGCAGACACGAGAAAAAGGACCGTGGTGGCCGCACCCGATATGGGGAAAAGACGATCAGGCCGGCGGCTCCAACTGGATCACCCCGGAAAAGGTGGTGGCGGCGCTCAAATGGGTCAAAACCGGCAAAATCTACGAAGTCGGTCATCTGTATAGCCGCGACATGCCGCTATTCGGATCACGCACGTATTCTATGTTTATACCGTCCAGCCCGTCGGGCGGCCCGATGGGAGGCAACGGACTGATTTATCACGATGACTTTCTTGTCGCCGAAATCGGTCAGGTAGGCACACAATTTGACGGGCCGGGACATATCGGCACGCATATAAAAATGGCCGACGGAACCGAAAAAGGGGTATTTTACAACGGCTACACGCTCGATGAAATGAAAAGCCCGTACGGCCTGCTCAAACTCGGCATCGAAAACGTCAACCCCATCGTCACGCGGGGGATACTCATCGACATTGCCGGGTACAAGGGCGTAGAGGCCCTGCCGTACAGCTACGAAGTCACGGTAGCGGATGTGCAGGGGGCGCTCAAAAAACAAGGGATCGCCGAACCCTCCATCCAACCGGGCGACGCCCTGTTTTTCCGGTACGGATGGGCCAAATACTGGAACGATACGGCCAAATACAATACCAACCCGCCGGGTATCGGCGTCGCCGTAGCCAAATGGGTGGTGGATCGCAAAGCCTCTATGATCGGGTCGGATCAGTGGTGCTCCGAAGTGGTTCCGAATCCGGACGCCAACCTTGCCTTTCCGGTGCATCAGGAACTCATTACCAAAAACGGCATTTGGAATTTGGAAAATATGACGTTTGAAGATCTGGCGCGCGACGGGGCGTACGAGTTTTTGTTTATTTTTACGCCGATCCGGTTTCAGGGGGGTACGGGTTCTCCGGCGCGACCGATAGCCATCAGATAAGGAGACGACCATGCCCGAATTTATCGGAAAGACCGTGATCGTAACGGGAGGCGCAAAGGGGATCGGTCAGGCGATCTGCGAGGCGTTTGTCCGCGAAGGCGCGGACGTGTTGTGCGCGGATAGGGACGATGCGGCGGGCAAGGCGCTGTTTGCCCGTGTCGGCGTGCGGTATCATCATGCCGACGTGTCGGACGCCGCCGGATGTCGGAGCGTCGTAGATGCGGCGGTCGCGGCCTTCGGCGGGGTGGACGTGCTGTGTAACAACGTGGGGATACAACCGACAAGCAGTTATCTGCCTGCGCATGAACTCCCTGAAGAGATGTGGGACCGGATTGTGGACGTCAATCTGAAAAGCTATTTTCTCATGACCAAATACTGTATTCCGGAGATGAAAAAACGTGGGGGGGGCGTTATCGTCAACACGGCGAGCGTGCAGGGGCTTCAGTCGATGAAGGGTGTATCGGCGTATGCCGCGAGCAAGGGGGGGGTGTTGTCACTGACACGCCAGCTTGCGCTCGAATATGCGCAGGACAACATCCGCGTGCTGGCAGTCAACCCCGGTACCATCGATACACCGATGGTGCAGGAGGCGCTTGACGCCATCGGGGGGGATCAGGAGGCGGCACTGCGCCAGATGGCGTCCGTCCATCCGATGGGGCGTATCGGAAAACCATCCGAAATCGCCGATGTGGTAATGTTTTTGGCCAGTCCGAAGGCGTCGTTTATGACGGGTGAATACGTCTGTGTGGACGGCGGGATGATGGCGATCGGTGCGTGGGCGTAGGGAGGGATAAATTGCTGTCAACGTGCTGAATCCCGTGAATAAGCCGGACCGGCGATTGTATACTGATAAAGGGTATGTCGGAGGATTTGCGCGAACGGGGTTACTGGACCGGAGGGTGTAGAGACCTATGAAGCTACGGGTATACGCCGTGATCGTCGTAGGACTGCTGGGGAGTGGGCCTCTCTTTGCACAGCCTGCTCGGACACCGGAGTCTCCGGTGGAAAGCTGGAAAAAAACCGATCTGCGCATGAACGACAACTGTTCGGCGTGTCACCAGCGGCTGGGCGAACCGCTTGCCATGCAGGTAAGCCAGTGGCAAGGGAGCGTTCATGCACAAAAGGGCGTATTTTGCGATTCCTGTCACGGCGGCGATCCGACCAGCACGGTGCTGACCGTTGCCATGGGCGAGCAAAACGGCTTTATGGAGGCCCCCCAACCTCCGGCGGTGCCCGACGACTGCGGCCGATGCCACGAGGATGCGCTCGCCAGCTTTAAAGAAAGCGCACACGGCGAACTGTTCGAATCCAACGACTACGAACCCAGTTGCGTAACCTGTCACAACAGCCACGATGTAAAAGCGGTTTCGTTCGACATGGTAGCCATGACGGCTTCATGTGGGGAGTGTCACGAACAGAACTATATCGACGAGGTACGCAACCCGCTTGCGGAAACCGATCGGCGTATGGAGCGTTTGCGCGCACAGATCGCCTCCCTTCCGGCGTCCAATCCCAACGCCGCCTATCTGCACAGGCGTCTGGACAAAGCGTCCGAAGCGTTTAGCCGTCTGGCCCATTTTCTAAATGCCAACACAATCACGACCCAACGCCAGACACTCGACCGAGAACTGACCTATCTCGAATTTATGGTCGCGTTTGACGATACCAAGACGTCCGACTGACCGGCGTTGCGACTTTTCTGTTGACTTTTTATACCTCGGCCCCTATTTTTAAGCCTCTGTATGCCTCACCCGCCGAGGTAGCTCAGTCGGTAGAGCAGAGGACTGAAAATCCTTGTGTCGACAGTTCGATTCTGTCCCTCGGCATTCTTCGATCCCACATTTCGAACATCAGCCGTCCAGGACTCATGGCATTTTTCATACCGAAAGAGCGCCCCCGGACGGGCTTTTTCGTTTTTCCGTATCCGGTTGCCGAAATGCTGCAGGATACAACCGGACCATCATATCCCCAAACCGCCAATATTCTCTCCCACGTCACAAAATTACTTGATATTTGTTAGTATATTGATATTGTTTTGAAGTGCATCCTTTTCGGTGTCTGTAGAGCGTATGCCCACAGGGAGTTGTTTTCTCCGTCGCCCCGTGCGACGCCCCCGCACCTTTTAACGCGGAGACCGTGATGATCGCTCTGCTCGACCCGGTTCCGGAGCCGCTTCGAAAAAAAATTGAAACCGTACGTCCGGCGGACGAAGAGGAACTCATCCGCGTATATGGCGACATGGACGATCGTCTCCGGTTTGGCAGCCGATGGGTGGTAGTGACCGGGCGGCGAGTGCTGGTCGTCCCTACCGACGGTCTCGACGGCGTGGTGGACATCCCCTTCGAGGAGATGATCGGCGCGCGGACCGAAACGCTGATCGGCGGTGGTCGGCTGGAAATCGAACGTAAAGACGCGCCTACCGTATCGGTGGCGTACTCGAACTCCGAAGCCGCCAAATTTTCCGAGGTGACGCGCGGCATCGAGCAACTCCGCAAAACCGAACCGTTTCTTGTCAACATCTACCGCGACAAAACGCGGTGTGACCGCTGCAACCGTCTGCTTCCCGAAAAAAACGGACGCTGTCCGGCCTGTGTGCGCCGTCTGGCGACGCTCAAACGCATCTCCGAATATCTTGGCCCTTACAAGGGCCGAGCCATTCTGTTAGCTGTCATCTCGGTCCTGACAACGCTCGCCGAACTACTCCCGCCGCTGCTCACCCTGCGAATCGTGGACGACGCTCTCGCGCCGACAGATGCGGGAGCGCGGGATACGGCAGCGCGGCTGTCGCTGCTCGGATGGCTCGTACTCGGTCTGTTCGGTCTCCACTTTTTGTCGGCCTTTGGCGCATGGGCACGGGGGTGGATCGTAAGTTGGCTGGCTGCGCGTGTCACCGCCGACATACGCAGTCAGTTGTATCGTCAACTCGAACTGCTGTCGCTTCAGTTTTACGACAACCGCCAGATCGGCTCCATCATGTCGCGTGTCACCCGCGACGCGGGTATGCTTCAGGATTTTCTCGTGGACGGCCTGCCGTATTTTTTTGTCAACAGTCTGTTGATCGTAGGTATCATCGGGTTTTTGCTGACCATGAGTTGGTCGCTCACGCTTTTTGTCTTGGTCCCCGTGCCGATCCTGATCGCATGGGGTGCCTTTTTCTGGAAACGGATGCGTCGGTATTTCAACAAATGGTGGGTGTACTGGGCATTGCTTACCGCGGGTGTCAACGAGGCCATAACCGGTATCCGGGTCGTCAAAGCCTGTGCACAGGAACATCGTGAAATCGAGGAGTTCGAACGCCGCAACCGTGCCACGCAGGCGGTGGGCGTAGATACGGACCGGCACTGGTCTCTCTTTCACGGAACCGTTGCCTTCGTCACCGGCATAGGCGTCATCATCGTATGGCTGCTCGGCGGGTTTCAGGTGATCGACGGCAGTCTTACGCTCGGCACACTGTTGGCGTTCTACAGCTATATCTGGCTGATTTACGGACCACTTCAGTGGTTTGGGCAACTCAACACATGGATGACCCGCGCTTTTGCCGGCGCGGAACGTATCTTCGAAGTGCTCGATACCGCCCCAGAGGCGTACGAAGACCCCAACGCGACCCCCATGCCCGACATGAAAGGTCGTATCACCTTTCGGAAAGTGAGTTTCGGATATGACAAAAGCAAACCCGTCCTCCATGACCTCGACTTGGATGTGCAAGCGGGCGAAATGGTCGGTCTGGTGGGCAAGTCCGGGGTGGGCAAAACGACGACGGTCAACCTCGTGAGTCGGTTTTACGACGTGGATCACGGGAGCATCGAAATAGACGGTGTCGACATTCGAAAAATAAAACTCGAAGACCTGCGCAGACAGATCGGTATCGTGCTTCAGGAGCCGTTCCTGTTTAGCGGCACGATCGCGGAAAACATCCGCTACGGTCGTCCGGGTGCGACCTTTGAAGAGGTTGTGGCGGCGGCGCGGGCCGCCAACGCGCACACGTTTATCCTGCTCAAACCCGACGGCTACGACACCCACATCGGCGAGCGGGGTAGCGGGCTATCCGGCGGCGAAAAACAACGGTTGTCGCTGGCGCGTGTCATCCTGCACAACCCCAAAATACTCATCCTCGACGAGGCCACTTCGTCGGTGGACGTGCAGACCGAAAAACAAATACAGGAAGCCATCGGGCGGGTTGCCAGTGAACGCACCACCGTCGCTATTGCACATCGGCTGTCCACGCTTCGCAACGCGCACCGCCTTGTAGTACTCGAAGGCGGACGCATTGTGGAGATCGGAACACACCAAGAGCTTATGGACAAACGCGGAGCGTTTTACAATCTGGTTCAGCTTCAGCAGGAAGTGGCGTCGATCATCGAGGTGAAAGAGTGAACCCCTTTATCGAAACCCTACCCGAAAAGATCGCCGGAAAACTGCGCCATGCCAAACCGGAAGACGAAACGGTGCGGATACAGGTGTTGACCGACATGAACATGGAGCGCCGTTTCGGAGAGCATTGGGTAGTCGTCACCGACCGGCGGGTGCTGCTGATCCCCGACGACGGGGACGACGGCACGGTCGATATTCCGGTAGATGAAATCGCCGAGGTAAAAGTCGAACCGCTGGTCGGCGGCGGACGTATGGAGTTGGAACGTAAGATCGGCGAATCCGCCAACATCCGGTATTCGGGATCGCTGGCGGGCAAGTTTTCCGAAGTGGCCGCAGGCATCCGGCAGTTGACCAAAGGCGAAGAACTGACCCTGCCTTCGCATATCGAAAAAACGCGGTGCGACCGTTGTCATCGACTGCTTCCCGAAAAGGACGGTCTCTGTCCGGCTTGCGTGCGCAAAGGGGCGACGTTTTTGCGCATCCTCACCTATCTCAAACCCTACCGGTCGCGTGTCGCCGCCATGGTCGCCCTTGTAGTCATCGGAACGGTGATCAACCTGCTTCCTCCGCTTATCGTCCAACACATCATAGATGACGTGCTGACGCCGCAGGACAACATATCGTTGCTGTTCTGGTTTACGGGCGGACTGCTGGCCGCTCAACTCGCCATCTGGGGTATTCGCGTCGGTCGGGGATGGATCACGGTATGGATAGGCGGGCAGGTAGCGGCGGACATACGGTCGCAGTTGTATCACCACATGCTGTTTATGCCGGTGCGGTTTTTCGACAAACACAAAGTGGGCACGCTCATCTCGCGGATCACCAACGATACCGAGCGGCTCGAAGGTTTTATGATGTTTGCCATGCCCCACCTCTTTACCGACGGATTACTGGTCGTCGGCATCCTGTGCTTGCTGCTTGTCAAAAGCTGGACGCTGACCCTGTTCGTTCTGCTACCGATCCCGTTTATCGTGTTGGCGAGCTTTTTTATCTGGAAACGGCTGCGGCGCAGCTGGGGACGATGGCTGGCCAAATGGGCCAGACTCAGTTCGCACCTCAATGAGTCGATTTCCGGTATCCGCGTGGTAAAGGCTTTTGCACAGGAAAAAAGGGAGGGACTTAGGTTCGACCGTCGCAATCAGGAACTGCGCGACGCCAGCATCTATGTAGATAGAATGTGGTATATCTTTTTTACCGCCACCAACTTTCTGATGAGTTTCGGCGTGTTTTTCGTCTGGTATTTCGGTGGCAGACAAATTTTGGGCACCGAGCTTACGCTCGGTGGGCTGATGGCTTTTATCAGTTATCTGTGGATGCTCTACGACCCGCTTCAGTGGCTCGGTGAACTCAACATGTTTCTTTCGCGCGCGTTTGCCGGCGCAGAACGCATCTTCGAGGTGTTGGACAAGGAACCCGAACGCGCCGAAGCCATGGACGCGCTTCCCATGCCGGATATGGTCGGTCACGTGGCATTCCGAGACGTTTCCTTTGGTTATGACCGCGCGCGCCCCGTACTCAAGGACATATCGCTCGACGTGCGTCCCGGCGAGATGATCGGGCTGGTGGGGCGGTCCGGGGTCGGAAAATCGACACTGATCAACCTGATCTGCCGTTTTTACGACCCGGACCGGGGCGGGATCGAAATCGACGGCCACGACATGCGAAACATCCGTCTGGCAGACCTGCGCCGGCATATCGGCATGGTGCATCAGGAGTCGTTTCTGTTTAACGGAACCATCGCCGAAAACATCGGGTACGGGAAACCGGGTGCGGAGATGGACGAGATCATCCGTTCGGCCATGGCCGCCGAAGCACACGATTTTATCGTCGGGCGCGCCGACGGCTACAATACGATGGTCGGAGAACGCGGCAACAAACTGTCAGGCGGCGAAAAACAACGCATTGCCATCGCCCGCGCGATTCTTCACGATCCTCGTATCCTTATCCTCGACGAAGCCACTTCGTCGCTGGATACCCAAACGGGAAAAAAGATCCAAGAGGCTATCGCCCGGCTGGTAAAGGGGCGCACGACGTTTGCCATCGCCCACCGACTGTCCACACTGCGTAGCGCCGACCGGCTCGTCGTCCTCGACGACGGCAAAATCGCCGAGGTCGGCTCGCATGAGGAGGTGATGGAAAAAAAGGGCATCTTTTACAACCTGGTCAAAACCCAACAGGAGACCACCGCCGTCATCGGCGTAGGAGGCGGAAAAGACGCCGTACCCGCGTGACAGGATATACGGCTCACCGCCGCGTCCACCGGACGATACGGTCATCGCCATGACGCCGGTCCCGAACGCCCCGTAAGGGCGACACATGCGTCGCCCCCATCGCCACCCCATACCCGGAGACCCCATGATCCAGACCATCGAAGAAACACCCCCTACAGCACCGAATTACCCCGTGCCCCCGGCAACCATCCACCCCGAACATGTCGAGGCCGGGGACATCCGTCTGTTTCGAAACCCCCCTTGGCGGCTCCGAATGAGCCTGACGGACCGGTCATATCTTAAAGTCAAAATCGTCCGTGCCGCGCCGCTGTCCCACCCGTCGCAGTATATCTGTTTTCTCGACGAAAAAGACGAGGTGATCGCCATGGTAAAGGAACCGTCAGACCTCGAAAAAGTCTCACACCAGATCGTCCGAGAAGAACTCGATCAGCGCTATCTGACCGCCGTCGTCCTTCAGGTGCATTCGGTCAAAAGCGAGTTTGGAATTTCCTATTGGGATGTGGAAACCTCGCGGGGACGACGCGAATTTGTGATCCAGAACGTCTCGGAAGCTGCACAGTGGTTTGGAGAAACCCACCTCATGCTGGTCGATGTGGATGGCAACCGGTTCGAGATTCCGGACATGACGGCGCTGGACAAAAAAAGCTTGGGGTATATCGGTTTGGTGCTCTGATGCATATCCTTGTCGAAAATCTTGTCAAAACATTTCGTATCGCCGAAAGGCGTCCCGGTCTCCGGGGCGCCTTTTTCGGCCTTCTGTAGCGCCGTGCCCGTACGGTGTATGCGCTCGACGATGTGTCGTTCGGGATAGAAAAAGGCACGCTGGTCGGATACATCGGTCCTAACGGCGCGGGAAAGTCCACTACGGTCAAAATCCTCTCCGGCATTCTCGTTCCCGACACCGGGACATGTCTCGTAGAAGGTCGCGTACCTTGGAAACAACGCATCGAAAATGCCCGACGACTCGGTGTGGTATTTGGTCAACGCACACAACTATGGTGGGATTTACCGGTCGTTGAATCGTTCGACCTGTTACGCGATATTTACCGCATAGAGCCGGACGCCTACATGCTCGCGCGTGACGAACTCACGGCGCTGCTTCGTCTCGAACCCCTGCTTGACACCTGGGTGCGCCAACTCAGTCTCGGACAGCGGATGCGAGGCGATCTGGCGGCGGCACTGCTCCATGCGCCGTCCACCCTGTTTCTCGACGAACCCACCATCGGGTTGGATGCCGTGTCCAAGCTGGCCGTGCGGGACTTTATCCGCCGTCTCAACCGTGAGCGCGGCGTGACCGTCATTCTGACCACGCATGACATGGATGACATCGAGGCGTTGTGTTCGCGGATCATGGTTATCGGTCAGGGCAAAATTCTGTTGGACGGCTCGCTGGAAGACCTGCGGCGACGGGTAACTTCCGAGCGTCTGTTGATCGTAGACCTTATGGACGAACACGCCATCATCGACGACCCGGACGCCGTGGTAGTGCAGCGCGACGGGCGTCGCGTTCACTTGCGTTTCGATCCGGGCCGCGTATCCACCCCGGCGCTGGTCAGCCGCATCACCGCACGACATCCGGTTCGAGACTTGTATATCGAAAACCCACCCATAGAAGAAATCGTCTCTCGGTTGTACGACCGGCATGCGATGACGGAAGGGTGAAATGCGTCCTTATCTTGCCGTATTAAGCGCGCGGTTTCGTACGTTACTCCAGTACCGTGTCGCAGCGGTCGCCGGATTTGCCACACAGATATGCTGGGGGTTTATCCGATTCATGACCTTCGAAGCGTTTTATCGATCTACGGACGCCGTCCCCCCGATGACCTACGAAGAGATGGTGGCGTATGTCTGGCTGGGGCAGGCGCTTTTGGGCATGCTCCCGTGGAATCCGGACGCCGAGGTCCGCGACATGATCCGCTCCGGAGCCGTCGCATACGAACTGGCGCGTCCGGTGGACCTCTACGGGTATTGGTATGCGCGCGCGGTAGCGCTTCGTCTTGCTCCGCTCATGTTGCGAACTCTTCCAGTGCTCGTCCTTGCTTGGCTGTTTTTCGACATGCCCCTGCCCGCCGACCCCGAAGCGGCGTTTGCATGGCTTGCAGCGACGGTTCTCGCCATAGCGGTAAGCGCGGCAATGACTACTCTGATCACCCTGTCCATGTTGTGGTCGGTGTCCGGCGAAGGCATCTCCAACCTGATGACCATCGTCGTAATGGTCTGTTCCGGTATGATTATCCCGCTTCCTCTTTTTCCCGACTGGGCGCAACCCGTGTTGAACACACTCCCATTCCGGGCGCTGATGGACGGTCCCTTTCGGCTCTATTCCGGTCATATCCCTCTTGACGAGGCGATGGCTGTGTTTGCGCATCAGGTGATCTGGCTTGCATTGCTGATTAGGCTGGGGCGTTTTCTGCTCCGGCGCGGGGTACACAGACTCGTAGTGAAAGGCGGGTAGCCATGTTTGACGCTATACGGCTGTATTGCCAGTATTTCCGGGTTTCGGTGCAAGCCCAGATGCAGTACCGCGTCTCGTTTGTCTTGCTTACCCTTAGCCAGTTTCTTACCACGGGCATCGAGTTTGTAGCGATATGGGCGTTGTTTGACCGGTTTGGCAGTATCAAAGGATGGACGCTACCCGAAGTGGCACTATTCTACAGCCTGGCGCATATCGCTTTTGCTTTTGCCGATGCATTAGGGCGCGGATTTGATAGGATGGACCAGTTTGTCAGAAACGGGGAGTTGGACCGGCTGCTGCTTCGGCCCCGCAGTGTAGCGCTCCAGGTGGCCGGTTCCGAGCTTATCCTGCGCCGCGTCGGCCGACTGGCACAGGCACTGGTCGTGCTCGTCTGGGCGGTGGGAGAGTTGGACGTTGCGTGGAGCGCGGTAAAAATCCTACTGCTGCTGTCCGTCATCGGTGGAGGAACTTGTTTTTTCTATGCGCTTTTCGTGCTCCATGCCACGCTTGCGTTATGGACCGTCGAGTCGCTCGAAATCACCGCTGCGTTTACCTACGGCGGCGTACAGACCGCGCAGTATCCGCTGACCATCTACCGCCCTTGGTTTCGGCGATTTTTTACCGTGGTGCTCCCCATGGCCTGTGTCACGTATTTTCCCGTGCTTGCACTGCTCGAAAAACCCGACCCGCTTGGGTCGTCCGAGGTTTTTCAGTGGATGGCGCCAGCGGGCGGCGTGCTGTTTCTTGCGGTCGCCCTGCAAATATGGCGTATCGGTCTGAAACACTACACCTCGACGGGCAGTTGACCGTGTCGCCTTACCCGAAACGGTCCCGGCTTGACGCCCCCGGACAGGATCAGTACTTTACTTTATAACAACACGTCATTCCGGATTTTGTGACGCATCTAGCCGTCCTCTCTGATGGCCGTATGTTGGATGCGCTTCTGCTTGGACGCGATCTTATATCGAGCAACAAGTTGGCCGATCAAATCCACGCCGTATTCGGAGAACGTAGGTATACCGTATCGACCCCTATCTCGGCAAGGAAACCGTGCGACTGGCAAAGCGAAAGGGTAGCTCGATGGAACCACATCGGCAGATAAAAACGGGTATTTTGGTCCACGGGTGCAACCTGCGTACCTTTCAATGGAAGACCATCGTCTGGGGCAAACCGCCGCACGAACTGGGTCGTGTTCCCAAAGGGGTATTGCTGGCGTTGACCGAGCACGCTGATGCCATGGTCTTCGGAACCGGCGCGTCCGAAAAAGACGGTCTGCTGGAGGCGGACGCCACGGCAAAGCTACTGTGGGAGCGTTTTGACGATCTACAGCATTTCGAGCCGTTTCGGCAACATATCCCCGAAATCGTCGATCCCGCGTTTCGCGCCGACTGTCGGGCGTATATCGCCGAAAAATTGGTCATAGAAAACACCGCGCAAAATACCGTAGATGAGGTCATTCGGGCCGGGCATATCTTCCGAGACCGGCAAATCGACCGGATTGTTCTCGTATCCAGCCCGACGCATCTGCCGCGATGTCTGCGCGACGCCTGTATTGCCTTCGACCACGACCCGGCGCTGGCCCTTTTCCGGTACGCCCTGTTTGCCTCTCCCAGTATCACCAGTTACATGGGTAAGTCCGCCGAAGACGTTGCTATCTTCGAGCCTCCGCATCGCCCTGACCGTCCGTTGTTCAACATCAACGATTTTCTAAAGCGTGTAAACGACATCCCCGGTGCACAACGTCAGGATTTTCTAAAGCGTTTTGACGAACTGCTTCAGGATTTCGACGTATAGCAACGGCTCCGTCGATATTATTTTTGCGTGGGATGCATCGAAATCGGAACGAATGTCGTCTTATATGCAGAAAGAACGTTTCGTTCACGTGTATCGTCATTCACCAAAGGAGAACCGAGATGAACCGCTATCTGCTCAAAGCAACGCTTGTGTTGGGCACCGCAGTCGCGTTGGCAGGGGGACGCGAAGCCGCCGCTCAGATGGAATGGGAATCGATCATGGAAGATCCGCTTGTGGGCGAATTTGAAGTCATGATGGACCCCATCGACGAGGAGATCGTAATCTTCGAAGAAATGCCCATGTCCCAGGATGGTGCGATGGGCGCGCGGCGCACGGCACAACGTACGACACTGGCGGAAAAACTGGCGCTTACCGACGATCAAAAACAGAAAATGGAAACGTTGCGGACAGCACTCGCCAAAGAGATGGCTCGGCTTCGCGCTGATGTGGAAGTCGCCACCATAGAACTGCGCGAGATCATGGACCAAAGCGCTCCAAAAGCGGCGGACGCACAAATCCGGGCCGCGCGGGTCAGCCAGGCGCGCGCCAAAATCTTCGAACGTGCCGTAGCGTTTCGTCTCGATATGAAAAGCGTCCTAAGGCCGGAACAGCAGAAAATCATGAAAGAGACGCGCGAGATGCGGCGTGGCCCCATGATGCGGGGTATGCGCATGGGACCGGGGATGAGAGGCGGGATGGGGCCTATGGGGCCTGCCATGCGCGGCCCGATGGGACCCGGCGTAGAACGACAGTTCCGTTTCGAGCGTAGACCTGAACCGAAGCAGACGCCTTCCGAACGCAGATAGCAGACGCTATCTTGCGGTCAGATTCGGAGCGTCTACCGCTGATGCTTCCTGATAGGCTTTGAGTTTTTCGAGCCGGTCTGCGTCGTCCTTGGTAAACCGATTGGTCAAGGCGTCGTAGACCGGCTCTTCTTTTTCGTCGTCGATGCGTGTCACCGTTACCGTCAGCTTGAGACCTTCCGGTGTTTCTGGGGCATTTTTCCAAATAGGAGACAGCAACGCAAAATTCCATCCGGTCGCCTCGGTCGGCTTCAGCCCCTTAGGAATGTTGTAGTTGAAATCGTCTTCCACCAAAGGCCTTCGTCGATCCGAAGCGGTCAGGACTCCGTGGAAATAGATTTTGGATATGGTGTGTTCGGTTTTGTTTTGCACCTTGAGTTCGACGACTCGTTGCCCACGTTGGACGTAATACCGCGTCTGATAGACCAACACGTCCTTTAGCCCTTCAAGCGCGGCGTCGGTCTGTATCTTTTTTTCTTCCAGATCGGCAATGGCCTTGGTCAGCCGCTCGTTCCACAGTTCCAGCGTCTCTTCCGCCGAAAGACCGTCCAACCGTTTGCGAAGACGTTCCCGGATGCGCGTAGAATCGTCCAGCGCCGCAAGCGCATTTTCCGTAACGATAAACTCGAATCCTTCTACGGCTCTGGCAAAAGCCTTTCGGTCACGCTCCGAAAGCGTTTCCATGACGGTTTTGACCGAACTTAGAAATGTCTCGTCCGTAGAGCCGTCCAGCGTCGGCTCGCCACATCCGGACAAACCGGTGGCAACGATAAGCGCACTCAGTAGGGTCGGTGCTCCCAAACGCATGTTTGTTTCTCCTGAAAAGTATGACGGAAATGGCACATGAATCGCCGTCCCACCGGAAAATGTGCGGCGATGGCAGCGGTGGCTCCATTCCGAAAGTGTCTTTCGTTATAAGATCGGTCTGACGAACCGATAAGGTGTACGTCCATTCAAAACCGGAAACACCCACGGAACGGGAAACCGACAGAACAGCCTTTGATCAGGTAGGTTCGAATGGGAGAGACAAATCAAGCGTGTGCACCCCCGTGCCGAACTGCTTGAACTGCCATTTGAGACAGGCTTGTTGAATCGCCCGGCCCAACTTGCTACTACCGACGGAATTTTCCAGCACGGTAGCCGACGTAACGACTCCGTTCGGTTTGATCGTGAGGCGGATTTTTATGATCCCCCGTAGCGCGGGGTTTGTTTTGAGTTCCCGTTGAAAAATATAGCCTAATGCCTGTTGATGACGCCGCACCACCTCCCTGATTTCATCGTCGGAGCGTGGTCCTTCGGAGCGAAAGGTAAATCGGTCGCGAGGTTCGGATTTTGCCGTATCCTCGGGCGTAGTACTGGTTTCTTGCATTTGGGTAGAAACGGTTTCTTCTTGCGGTTTTTGTGCTCTGGAAGAATCGGCCTGGCTCCATCCGGGCACGGCGAAGAAGAGCAACGCCAGTCCGGCCGCCGCCACACCCCAGCCTTTTCCACATCGCCGTTTCATCGTTTTTTCTCCGCCAACGCCCACCTATCTTCCCTGTTTCTGTATACGAATATACGTCTTACCGGTTCCCTTTTTTATGATCTACATCACGTCTACAGCTCCCGGCTCTCATGCAGGAAGAAGCATATCCAGCAGCGCGATCAGGTCGTCCTGAGCGATATATTCGTACCCGGCGTCACGCGCCAGTCGCTCGTCATCGGGTCCGGTATAGCCCCACGAAGCCAGTTGAAGCCGGAGCGTACGCCCGTTTGCGTTGAAATGGGCGTCGAGTTCAGCCAAATTGCCTATCGAATCGTCCACAAAAGTAAAATCGTCGCGGTTAAACCGCCGACGGATGCTAAGCATATTGTCGATCTTGGTAGTACCGTGATCCCCGGAGTAGACGTTTTCCGGAGACACGGCAAGCCCGAAATGGTGACATAGATTGAGCGTAGCTTCGCGGTTTTTGTTGGTAAGAATGACCACACGGTGCGCGCCTTTTTGCCGGAGCACATCCCACAGTGGCTGGTACACCGAGTTGAGCGAGCGCCATTTGTCCATGTCGTGGTCGACAAACCGCCGGCGCGCCGCAAAAAACTGCGTGCTCCGCTCCACCACAGGCGTACTGGCGCCATCCCTTATCGCCAAGTATTCCTCCGGTGTAAGCCGGTATGCGGGCGCAAGGTCCGCATGATCGACACACCAACGCATAAGTGGCAGCGCATCGCCTGCGGGCTGGACATGATACCGGTTGCCGACAAAAAGGTCCAACGTATGACCGGGCAGTTCGCCGGGTGAGGTGGCCAACTCTCCGGTAACAGTGTTGTACGCCGTGATCCCCATTTCCACGACCGAGTTGAGCAGCACACCGTCATAGTCGAAAATCAGCATCACCTGCTCTCCTTCACGGTCGTTGTGCCCCCAGCGCCTCTACATACACCGCGTATAGCGACTGGCTGGCCGTGATAAACAGTCTGTTTTTCTTTACCCCTCCGAAACACAGATTGGACGCCGGTTCGGGGAGGTGGATTTTTCCGATCAGATCACCGTCCGGTGCAAAACAGCACACGCCGTTGGTTTGCGGACCACCCCACCCCGAACTCGACCAGATATTGCCGTCGATGTCCGCGCGGATACCATCCGCCGTGCCGGGCCGCATGTCGGCAAAAATACGTCCCTTCCGGAGCTTCCCGTCCTTTACCTCAAACCTCCGGATATGCGCCGGACCATTCGGATTGTGGGATATACCCGTATCGACCACGTACAGCCGGGTCTCATCCGGCGAAAAACAGATACCATTGGGTTTCTCGAAATCCTCGGCCACTACCGATGCCTTGCCGGTTTTCAGATCGAGCCGGTAAACCCGCGTAGGAAGCTCAAAATCGGCTTTGTTGCCTTCGTAATGCCCTAAAATACCGTAACCGGGGTCCGTAAACCATACCGAATCGTCCGAGTGGACGACCACGTCGTTGGGTGCGTTCAAGCGTTTGCCATCATAACGGTCGATCAAAACGGTGATTGTACCATCGTGTTCCGTGCGGATCACGCGCCGCATGCCGTGTTCGCAACTGACCATGCGCCCCTGTCGGTCCCGCGTATTGCCATTGCTGTTGTTTGACGGGCTTCGGAACACGCTTACTGCTCCGGTCTCTTCGCACCACCGCAACATTCGGTTGTTGGGAATATCGCTCCAGACAAGATACTTGCCGTCTCCAAACCATACCGGTCCTTCGGCCCAGCGCGAGCCTACATGCAGACGCTCCACCCCTGCCGCCCAAAGCACGTATTTTCTAAAACGTTCATCAACCACTTTGATGGCCGGATCGGGATAGCGCACTACCCCTCGATCCCAATCTCGGTGCGACTCAAACGATTCGTTCACGGACCCCTCCTTGACAATCGCGGCAACAATCAGATATTGTGAACCGGGTAAGATATAGCGTATGTTCGGCAGAAACAACGAAAAAGGATCGCGCTATGCCCGAACACGAAGAGCATCCTGACACCCCCCCTTACCGATACCGAATCGTTACGGGATCCGAGCAAAACGACGGCGCAACGAGCGGCGACAACTGGGAACCCAACGTTTTCGCTTCCATAGAAAATATAGGGAAGGAAGCCGTTCTCGATCCGTGGATCGCGGTCGACGGAAAAAACAACTGGCGCACCACGCAGGACATACTCGACGGCATCTTGACGCCCCAGATGACCGACGACGAAAAAATCGTTGCCATACGTGCGTTTGTCCGGGAACACCGTTACCCCATTGGAGATGAAACGGAGGATGGCGAAGCGGCTGATCCGGTCAAACTGCTCAACATATACGGCTATGCGGACGAACATGATACGCAGACCGCTACGGACCAGTTGCTCCGTTCGGTAGGGCTTGCGCCGGAATACCCTGATATCGGCAACCCGGTCGATACCCACCGGATGACGCTCACGCTTCGACCCGGTGAAACGCTGATTTGGGAATGGGAACACCGGGAAAAGTTTCATGGATATGGCGCATGTCCTTCCAGACTGTGTAACGGTGGTATGCTGTATACGCCCCCGATCAACACGGACCCCGAGCGCTGGTGCGAAGCGGTGGACAACCTATCCGCGTTCGAATCGGTCTGGCATCCGGTCGATCCGACAACAGAATCGTCACTTGTCTATCTTATCCGCAGCCCCTATGTCATCGTAGGCGGAAAGATCGTCGTCGCCGGACAAGCGTTTACAGTCGAGCATTCCGGAGATGGCAACCGTTGGACACCGGTCCCATACGACGGGGATCCGGAACGGCCTCGCATTTTGCCGATCGACCGCTTCTTCCCTTCTGCCAGTCCGGCCCGGTACGAGTACTTTGTGCGTTTTCGAGGCGTCAACTGTACGATCAAACGAATTCTGATCGAAACGGACACTCAGATGGCTCCGCTTTCGTTGCCGGCGTTAAAATCGGGAGAAAACGAAGTGGTCTATTCGGACCGTACGTCCGGCCCGCGTCAGGTGCGGGTCGTACATGGGTGGTACGAGCGTCTCGCCTCGCGTTAGTGCGTAAATGACATTGACATTCGACCCGATGACATATACTGTTTTGTTCTGCTTTGTATAACCCGGTTGGAACCATTTTGAAAGGAAACCGCGTGTCATGAATATTACCGTACTCAGGGAAGTGCGTCCGGGAGAAACCCGTGTGGCACTCGCTCCCGAATCTTGCGCAAAACTGGTCAAAGCGGGCTATTCGGTGTCCGTCGAAACCGGGGCGGGCGTGACGGCGTTTTACGACGACGACGCCTACCGAGAGGTCGGTGTAACAATAGGAACCGACGTGGCGGCGATGACCGCCGGATCGGATATCGTGGTCAAGGTACGCCCCCCTGTCATGGAAGAGGGGCGCGACGAGATTGGTTTTATGCGTCCGGGGGCCGTGTTGCTCGGATCGCTGATGCCGTTGCGCTATCTTGATGTGATGGAGGCACTGGCGGCGCGGGGCGTCACCTCTTTCTCTACGGACGCCATTCCTCGGACGACGCGTGCTCAGTCGATGGACACGTTGTCTTCGATGGCCAATTTGACCGGCTATCGGGGCGTGTTATTAGCGGCGGCGGCACTACCTAAGTATTTTCCCATGCTCATGACCGCCGCAGGCACGGTGCTTCCTGCCAAGGTTTTTGTCATCGGTGCGGCGGTAGCCGGTCTACAGGCCATCGCCACTGCGCGACGACTCGGTGCTAATGTGGTGGCGACCGACGTACGTCCCGAAGTCAAGGAACAGATCGAAAGTGTCGGTGCCAAATATGTGGGTATCGAACTCAAGGAAAGCGCCGTGGCCGGCGGTGGATATGCCCGTGAACTGTCGGAGGAAGACAAGGCGCGTCAGCGGGAACTGCTTGCCGACCAGTGCGCCGCGTCGGACGTGGTGATCACCACGGCGCTGATCGGCGGTGTCTTTGCGCCAAAGCTGATCAACGCCGACATTGTGCGCCGGATGCGGCCCGGCTCCATCATCGTAGACCTCGGCGCCGACGGCGGCGGCAACTGCGAACTGTCGAAGTTGGGCGAGACCATTGTGGAAAAGGGCGTAACGATCGTCGCGCCGCTCAACCTGCCCGCCAGCATGCCCACGCACGCGAGTCTGCTGTTTTCCCGCAACCTGACCGCCTTTCTGCTCGCCTATACCCGCGACAACGCCTTTTACCTTGACATGGAAGACGATATTCAGAAAGGTGCGATCATCACACATGAAGGCACGGTAGTCCACGCCCGCACGCTGGAAGCTATCCGGAAAAAGTCGGAAGGATGAGGTTTTAAGGATGAAAAATACCGGTCTTTTTTACGAAGGAGAAAAAGCATGACCGAATCCGTAGACTATGTGTCGCTGCTGTTTGTTTTCATGCTCGCCACGTTGATCGGTCTCGGCGTCATCCGGCGGGTGTCTCGGCTGCTCCACACGCCGCTCATGTCGCTCACCAACGCGATCTCCGCGATCGCCGTGGTCGGAGCTATCATTGTAACCGGTGAAGACCATCCGTTGCATATACGCATCCTTGGCGCGATCGCCCTTTTTGCCTCCATGACCAACATCGTCAGCGGGTTTCTGATCACCAACCGCATGCTCAAGATGTTCAAACGGGAAGGGGATCGCTCGTGACCGACGTATTTACCCAGTTGGCCTATGTGGTCGCCACAGCGCTGTTTATCTTTGCGCTTCACTGGATGAACGACCCCAAAACGGCGGCGCGGGGTTTAAAATCGGGCGTCCTCGCCATGTTTATCGGGGTTGCGGCTACCTGGGCGCAACCGGACCTGCTCGTAAACCATGGCTGGATGGTCGTGGCGATCGTAGCCGGATTTGCGGTCGGATGGCCGCTGTCGCGCGTACCACTTACCGCCGTGCCGCAACGAACGGCGCTCTCGCATGCCTTTGGCGGCTTGGCCGCAGGGCTGGTAGGCACAGCCAAATTTTTTCTGTGGATCGAGGAAGAACCTCAGCATCTTACAGCGTTCAACCTCGCCGCCGTAACCATCGAAGTCATTCTCGGCTATCTCACCTTTACCGGTAGTCTGATGGCCGCGGGCAAACTCCAGGAAATCCGGCTGATCCCTCAACGCCCAGTGACGTATCCGCTCCAAAACGTCACCAATATCGGCGTTCTGGCGCTGGCTTTCGGACTCGGCATCGCGCTTGTCCTCAACCCGAATGCCGAATGGGCAGGTACGGCTTTTCTTGCCATCGTCGGGTTGTCGCTCATATTTGGCGTCCTGCTGATCATCCCCATTGGCGGGGCCGACATGCCGACCGTCATCTCGATTCTGAACGCCTACGCAGGATTGTCCGCCGTTGCCATGGGGTTTGTGCTCGACAACAAACTGCTCATCACCGCCGGGGCGCTGGACGGCTCCAGCGGGTTGATCCTGTCCATTATCATGTGCCGAGCCATGAACCGATCTTTTGTCAACGTGTTGTTTGGCGCGTTTGGACAGGCACCCAAGGCGGAGGTGAGCAGCGGGGAGGAGAAAACCTACAAGAGCGAGACGTTCGAAGGCGCGGCGCAGGGACTGGAACAGGCCAATCAGGTGGTGATCATCCCAGGCTACGGCATGGCGGTAGCACAGGCGCAACACAAAATCCGGGAACTCTACGATCAGCTCAAAAAACGTAACATCACGGTAAAATTCGCCATCCATCCGGTGGCAGGACGTATGCCGGGACACATGAACGTATTGCTCGCCGAAGCCGACATCCCGTATACCGATTTGGTAGAGATGGACGAGATCAACCCCGACATGCCGCAGTTCGACGTGGCACTTGTGATCGGCGCCAACGATGTTGTCAACCCGGCGGCACGTTTTCAGAAGGCAAGCCCTATCTATGGCATGCCTATCATCGAAGCGGACAAGGCCCGGACCGTCTTTGCCGTTAAACGGGGCAAAAACCCCGGTTTTTCAGGCATCGAAAACGAACTGTACTTCTCGGACAAAACATGGATGCTCTTCGGAGACGCCAAAAAAGTAGTGGGCGAACTGGTAAAAAACCTGTCCGGTGGCAGTGGGCATTGATCAGTCCCCCCACCACATGTCTCCTTCTTTGAGCAGTGGACGGACGACGTCCGGGTTGAGTTCGATCCCCAATCCGGGGCGGTCCGAAACGCCGATATAGCCGTCCCGGATAACCGGGCCATCGTGAACGATGATGTCTTCCAACCAAGGGTAATCGTACCCCGCGCGTTCGATCATGGTAAAATTGCGTATCGAAGCCGCGACCTGCGCCGAGGCGATGGTACCGATCACGCTGGCCGGATTGTGAAACGCCACCTTGAGATAATGCGTGTCCGCCATGTCGGCGATGCGTTTGGTCTCCAGCAATCCTCCCGATTTGGGCACGTCGATATGGACGATGTCCACCCCGTGTTCTTCGATAAACGGGCGAAACTCGTATTTGCCATATAGGTTTTCGCCCGTACATATCGCCACTTTTGACGTTTCGGTAAGCCGCACCCATGCAGGCGAAAACGGTACGGGAAGCGGATCTTCGAGCCATATCGGGTGGTACGGAGCCATCCGGTCCGACAGCCGCTGCGCATCGCGCAGGTCGAGCGCCCAGTGACAGTGGACGGAGATGTCGTAGTCGTCGCCAAACGCCTGACGCATGTTGTCCATGATCTTTTCTGCCAGTTTCATATCCCGTTCGGAAAGGCTCCGTCCGGTTTTTTCATGCCCGTCTTCTCGGCATTCAGGGTCGTAGCGCTCCAACAGGCTATCCACGTCGATCGTCTTGATGGCGGTCCACCCTTCCGCGTCTTTGATACGGGCGGCATATTCGCGGCAGGCCGACAGATTGTCGGCGTGGTCCGGCGTCCCGGTCCGGTACAGCCGCACCCGGTCCCGAAATTTGCCGCCTAGCAGACGGTAGACGGGCAGTCCGGCAAGTTTGCCCGCCAGATCCCACAGCGCGATCTCGATGCCGCTGAGCGCCGCCATGTAAAGACCGTTCTGGGTATGAATCCCTGCTAATTTATCCCGGATAAAAACAAACAGACGGTCGATGTCGAGCGGATTCTGGCCGACCAGAAAAGGTTTGAGCGTCTCCTCGACGATATCTCGAATCCCCGCACCCCAATAGGCTTCGCCCAGCCCCCATCCCCTTCGTTGGTATCCACCCGGATCAGGTTCCAGTACCCGATACTCTGGTTCTGATCCAATCGCATCAGACGGATGTCGGTTATCTTTACGTGTTCCACACGGTCACCTTTTGGTTATCCGGTTTTGTCTGGCGGATCGGGCGCAACACAGGCCCCGGAAGGACGCGGACCGGCAGGACGGAACGGCATGACGTCGTACGACGGATACATGATGTTGAGATACGGTGTCGGTACGATACGGTGGTTTTCATAACGTGAAATCATGACAGCGTCGATCACCCCGGTCGTGAGCAGGGTGCGCTCCGGGGGATACGGTGCGCGGGCGTTTAGAAAAAATTGCCGGATGTTCTGACACAGATATCCAAAATGCGCAAAAGGACTTCCGTTCTGCAGATAAAACTCGGTCGCCTGTATCCGCCCCTCCACACGGGCCGCGTATGCAAAGTCCTTGATATAACCGTCGAGCATCAGCACGGTGGTTTTCATCCCGTCGGCGTGTTGCATGAGAAACGCCGTCGGGTTTTTGGCATGATCCTCCATACAACCGTCCGGTTTGTCGGCGATGACCGCACAGCCTGCTTTGGCCAACTCGTGCGGCCACAACCCCCGATCCCCGGCGCGCCAGACCGCGTCACCCTCGAGACACTGCACCGACACGAGACCCTTTTCGCCACCGGCGCGGCGCTCGACCATGCATTGGAGCATTTCGAGCGCATGGTATCCATAGGCTTCCGTGCCCCCATAGCCTATGGCGAGGGCCTCTTCGATGCGCGCGCCTTTTTCGTGTTCCAAAAACGGACTCCGCCAGCAAAGCGGGAGCGAAGAACCTGCCATGAGCGGGATATTGAGTTCTTTGGCGCGTGCCCACATCCACTCCGCATCGCGGTAATCGTAGGCAAAATGCTTGTCGATAAACACCGGAACCGACAAACCGCTTTCGGCAAACACGCCGGCGATCTGTTCAAAAAAATAACGACGCGGATACATGTGACGCCCCCGTTCGTTCCACGGGTAGTCGCCGTGTTCGCCGATCAGCAGGACGGCGTCCACGCCAAGCATCTTCCCGCCCGCGTGAAGCGCCCGGCGTATGCTCGGATACACGGGCACGCCGTTTTCCTGTGCGATACGCAGACCGATATCGTTTTCCATGACATGGTCGATATACAGCGAGACTACCTCGACATCGGCCGGGATATGCCCCTCGTCTACGGACCAGCCCTTGAGAAACTTGGTGACGATTACATCGGCGTGCGATTTGGGGTAGTACACCGTGGTGATGGCCGCTACCCGCAGACGATCGGACATGGATACTCCTTTATTTTTCCGTCTCCACCGTTTCGTAGTGGGTGATTTCGACGCTACCGGGCACAACACATTCGAGCAAACGGCGTTTGATCGCCATGATATCGGGATCTGCCGCCCGGCGTTCGTCGGCATCGAGCGTTGCGATATCGGGAAATTCGCGCTCCATGCGGATATGATGACCGCCATACAGTTCGTGGTGGACACGGCCCCATGCCACGCGCCCCTGCCCTCGGTAAACGGCGTTGAGCGCGTTGAGTGCATCGACAAAAGCGGCTTTCTGAAGCGGCATCAGGCGGGCGGACCATTTCTGGATGATCATGACGCCTCCGATAATTTGCTTTTCCTCTCCGGTCGGTCGGGTGTAATATAGCCCGTTTCCGGGTGGCGGTCAATGTAGGGTCGATCGGTTGCGATACGGCATGAAAAGGGGGTATCGTGAAAAATCTTTTGCAGGATGTGGCGCGGCGCGCCGAAGGGTATATCGAAAATCTTCCCTACCGTCGGGTAGGTCCCACGCCGGAAGACCTCGAGGCGCTCGAAGCGCTAAACGGACCGCTCCCGGAGCACCCCACCTCGGCGGACGAAGTACTCGACTTACTCGACCGTTACGGCTCTAAGGCTACCGTAGCCTCCACCGGTGGCAGATATTTCGGTTTTGTGACCGGCGGTGCACTACCCGCCACGCTCGCCGCCAACTGGATGGCCGGGGCATGGGACCAGAACGCTTTTAGCCATGCCAATTCGCCGGTTGCCGTGATCTTGGAAAACATCGCGCTCGGCTGGATGACCGACCTTTTTCATCTTTCCCCCGGAACCGGCGGCGCGCTTGTCACCGGCGCGACGATGGCCAATTTTACCGGGCTGGCCGCCGGTCGTCATGCGTTGCTCCAAAACGCCGGGTGGGATGTCGAAGAAAAGGGGCTTTTTGGCGCGCCGGCTTTTCCAGTGATCGTCGGTGCAGAGGCGCATCCCACGCTTTACAAGTCGCTTGCATTGTTAGGGTTGGGCCGAAACCGCGTTATCACCGTCCCGGTAGACGATCAGGGCCGTATGCGAGCCGACGCCTTTCCAACACTCGACACCCCGGCCATCGTGTGTCTCCAAGCAGGCAACGTCAATACCGGCGCGTTCGATCCCATCGCCGAACTGTGCAAACGGACGCACGCCGCTGGCGGATGGGTGCATATAGACGGAGCGTTTGGGTTGTGGACGCGGATCGTACCGGACTTGGCGCATCTGACCGACGGTCTGGAACAGGCGGACTCAATGGCGACCGACGGTCACAAATGGCTCAACGTGCCCTATGACTGTGGTATCGCGTTTGTAAAAAACCCGACGGCGCTCCGAGAGACGATGGCGATCAGCGCCGCGTATCTGCCGCAGACCGCGCAACGCGAGCCGAGGGACTACAATCCGGAATCGTCGCGCCGGGCGCGCGGGATCGAGGTATGGGCCGCGATCCGGTCGCTGGGCCGGGAAGGACTTGCCGGGATGATCGAGCGCAACTGCCGACTGACCCGACGGTTTGCGGACCGGCTCAAGACAGGGGGATGCGAAATCCTCAACGACGTCGTACTCAATCAGGCCTTGGTGTCGTTTGGAACACCGGAAAAGACGCTGGCGACCGTAAAGCGTATCCAAGAAGACGGGACCTGCTGGTGCGGGAGCACGGTCTGGCAAGGAAAAACCGCCATGCGCATCAGCGTCTCGTCATGGGCGACGACCGAGGCGGACATAGACCACAGCGCCGAGGCGATTCTGCGATGCGCGCGAGCGTAGCGGATCGGTAAATTGCGGTCCAAGATAATGGTGTCAGCGCTACGGACACTTGGGGGCTATTACGGTACGTCTCATGCAGCGCAGATGGTCTCACGGGGGATCGGCTTGACTCCACAGGGGTTTGGTCATGCTCTGACCATGTGTTATTCCCACATTTATTCCTACATTAATGTGAGGTTCTTACATTCACTCAGCGTTTCGGCGCCATCGAGCATTCCGGATTCTTCCGAGCATTTCCAGCCGTCCCTGATCCCGCCAGCGGTTCATGACGATCCGGATGGTATCTCGGCTTACACCGGAGCAAAGCTGTTCCACCTCCGCGATGCCAAAAGGACTCATTATGTTTTAAAGGGCATATTCCACGATTTCGGTCTTGGACCCGCGTTGTGGTCGCGTCCGTTCCGCCCGGTCTTCAAATTCCCGATACGCTCTTCGCCAGACTAAGAATCTGTTGAGTTAAGGTCATAGACATGTTGCGAGAGTCACTCTAAACATAGCCATGCGGATGAAGTTTTCCGCCGAGGTGGTGAGGATTTCATAGTCCTTGGATAAGCGCCGGAGGTTGCCCAGCTAGGCGAAGGTACGCTCAACGACCCAACGTTTGGGGACACTGGCCTGCGGAACAGGAGTCAGGAAACAGGCGGGATGGCTTGTCAACCTCCACTTATCCTGGCAAGAATCCAGCCTGGACGTCGGATAATGTCAAATACAGATTGGAAAAGGGTTACGCCTTTTCCTTTAAGCGTTTCCAACTCATGGCTAACCTCAGACCAAAGTGGATGAACCACCCCGACTCGCTTACCATTTGGTAATTTAACGATCTGGTTTTCAACTTGCCGTATTCCTGGATCGAGATTCGCTAATCCACTTACGGCTTTTTCTGTCAAACCTTTCCAGTACGGCTGATCGAGAGCGATAGTCGCATTGCTATCGATAGAGAGCCGGGCAAGATCCAAACCAAGACGCCAGTCAAGGAGACCATGAAGATCGGAGCTTTCATAGTCCCGGAGGCATTCATTACAGGTGCTATCGCACTTATCAAGGTGGTCAGATCGAATCAGACGCTCGTAGAAACGTGCTCCCGACTCAGCCAGGGGTTCCAGTAATGCCTTTCGGAGTCGCACTGGATCGCCAAGGTACTGACAGTACCCCGCACCATTATCGAGGGTATCCATCAGGAAGATTTCGTATAGCGTGGTATTACCTTCGTTAAGAGGACGGATGTTGACAGCCAGTTCGCTCGGCTCGATGTCAAGAAAATCGCAGGCGGCCTTTCGCATCAGGTGGCCCCAGGAATAATAAGCCGCCCTCGCATAAACACCCTGATCGCCTCGCGGGTCCAACCGCAATCTGGTTGGAATTTCGTGGATACGCATCAAAAGCACATCTGTCTTTTTGGTAGACACTAACCCAACACCACGATACGACCGTTCAACAGAGATATCGTTCTTCCAGATACCTTCCAGGCAATCGGTTGCCACCCAAATGGGTTTATTCTTTAATTGTTTGAAGTCGAACCCCTTTCCATCGTTATCATTCAAGCTAGTTACATCTTGATCATTTGCCAGCCAACGGATATTGGCTCCATCAAGAAGTTCAAGACCAGGAATATGATCGGAACCCAGACGGGCGCGTAACGCACGCGGAACCCAGTCGAAGTTTCCATTATAATCACGTTCTTGATACGGCTCTGTCGTGAAACCGAGCGGCTGCCAGGTGGTTATCACGCTGTAGTCGTCAGAGCCACAAATCTCACAAATCTCACAGGGTTGAGAAGGGATACCCTGTCCCGTGAATTTCAAGGCTCCACAGGCGGCACAATGGCCTAATCGCCGTTCAACCCCCTTTCCATCAGCCGCCATGATCCGTCCTTTGTCCCATTGATAATGGACCAGACCTACAGAAGTGAATACGGTCTTGTCCTTTACAATTTCGCTTCCTGGCGCAAATTCGCCGATTGCCAGATCAATTTCTCGGTCAATAACCCCCTCCTGAGACGGCAACGATTGGGGTCTTCGCTGGTAAAGATTTCTCATGCGTGTCGGGAAACCGAACATGGGCAAGTAACCTGCATTGGCGAGCCTTTCGCTCAGGAAGGGCTGTGGGTATTCGTCATTTTTTCTAACCACTTCATCGATCTGACTGACCAGTTTATTCGTCAATTCCTGCACAATTGCCTTCTGTTCTTGATCTCCAAGAGAAAGTCGCCCAGCAAGCCTCTGTATTTCTGCCGGATGAGTTGATATCCAATCCTGTACCTTATCCCTGATTGAATTCCAGTTCCGCACCTCACCGAATTCACCATGTACGCTGTCGCGGGTCTCACCAGTGTTATCTGATGGAATCGCCCGCCGTAACACCTCCTTGTTCAACATTCGACGGACTATCTTTTCCCTGCGCATATCTAAATACGGCGTCGGCGGTGGGTCGGAGGTTATATGTCCGGGATCGGAAAAGTGCTGTTCATCGTGGCTGCGATCACGCGCAACGGTAAGGGCAACAGAAATTCCCGAACCACGACGACCTGCACGCCCTACACGTTGCTGATAGTTAAACCGTTGAGGGGGAACATTACCAAGCAGAATGGCATGCAGCGCGCCGATATCGACTCCGGCTTCCATTGTGGTTGTGACGCTGAGCAAATCAATTTCTTCCACGAGGCAATTTTCATTCTCGTAAGCAAGTCCTTGAAACAGACGCTGACGGCGCGGCGATTCCTCTTTATCCGTCTGCCCGGTCAATTCTTCACAATGCAGTCGAAACGGCTGGACTCCGGTGGAAACAAGAAAGCTGTAATAATCTTGATCTGTGCTTTGATCAAGGGACACTGGTTTCGAAGGGAGAAAGTCGCGACAATTGGTACACACCCCTACTGATGGCTGAAGATGGATGGTCTTACATCGCGAACACTGCCACAAGGGGGCATTGACCTGACAAAAATGGCGAAAATCCTGCAGGGCGAACTGTCGTAAGCGAACGGCGCAGCCCTGGCGTGGCCCGTAGGGACGCGCTATAAGAGAGCAAGCGTGGTCTTTGCCTTTCTTCAGCCCTCCCATTTTGCAGCTATCCAGTCTTGCTTTCCGTTTATCCGTTCGGCGTACGCAGAACCACATTCGTCGCTGGCAGTGCCCATGTCTCGTTGTAAACGGTCGGACGGGGTCGTGGCGGCGGATAGCCCGACGGTGGGCTGGCGGGATCGCGCAGTTCCAGCCGATCCCGACCACGCGGCGCATCCAGCCACACCCGCTCCGACTCGGCGGCCTCTACCGTCCGTTGCAGGATAAACTCCAGATGGTCGAACGCGGTAATCGCCACATGCGCCAGAAACACACGGGAGACCTCCCCATCCTTCCAAGTTGACAGATCCGGTACGATCACCGGGCCGGTACACACCTGGAATTCATCATCCGCTTCGTTGACATTAATTAGATTCACCGGATACTCGATGGTCACGGACAGGCCACGCTCAGCATCCCGGTATGTGGAACGCGCGTTTAGCCGGTCATTCGCGAGGGTCGCTACGACAACGCTTCGACCGTCGGTCACTGGTGTCACGTCCGAAAAGTGCCGTACATCGATCCGATACGCCTGAAATGCTTCGCTCAGCGGTGTACTGGCAATCGGCTCAGCTTCCCAGCTTGGCAGAGCGGCAATGTGCAGCCGGACACTCCGACTGAACGCGAACCGGAACTCATTGCTGGGCACCTGAAACAGGTTGCGTTTTGCGATGGTGTATTCTGTCCGGCATGGCGCACCGACAAACAATTCGGTAACCACCCCGCTTTTTTCGTCTGTTATCTCACACGCCGCCTCTAAATTGAACCGCACCTGATACACCTCCCCCGGCATTCCTACAAAACCGCCTGCCCATTTGTAGTATGGATCTGGCTTCCAGGGATGGCTTTTCCAGGTAAACGTCGAACTGGGAAAATTGATCATGAGAACCCCTTATGTTAAGTCTATCAATCCACTCACTCCCCTACACCGGCCACGCTTCCTGCCGGAACCCCATGTCCCAGAACATCCACTCGTAGCGACTCGTCGTGACAAAATGACGGAGCATGGCCTCCTGTTGGGCTTCGGAAAGAAAAGCCCCCAGCCGGTCGGCTAGATCGAGGACATCTTCGACATTTTTGCCAAACGCCTCGTCGCTGTACGTGTCGATCCATTTCTGGTATAGTGGGTCGGGCGAACCCTTTGCCACCAGCGCCAACCCCACCTCCCAGTATATCCAGTAACACGGCAATACCGCCGCGATCAGTTCGTGGAAGGGCCGGTCGTAAGCCACTGCGATCAGATAACTGGTATACGCCTGATTGGTCGGAGCCAGCGGTGTGCGGCGGACCTCCTCCGGCGACAACCCGAATGTCCGGAAAAAATCTTTGTGCATGGCACGTTCGACGATCAGACACCCCTTCGAATGCTCGTTAAACATCAGGATGTCGTCGTCTTCGGGCGCTCTGGCAGCGGCAAGACTGAGCGAGCGGGCGTATTCGCGGAGATAGAGCGCGTCCTGCACCGCATAAAACCGGAACGCACTCCGGTCGAGTGCACCGGAGGTCAGTCCCCGGATAAACGGATGCGCGAGAATAGCGTCGTAAATCGGACCGATCCGGTCCCACATAAGCGCGGTAATGCCGGTCCGCCGTTCTATAAAAGACATATCCGATCTCCTGTCAATTTGACTTTTTTGTACGCCGCCCATACATTTTCCCCAATCTTTTTTATCCAACCCTCCGTCCTGTCCATCGGTCAGAACGGCTCCTTCATAATTGAAGCCTCCCACGCAGCCATTGCGCAGCAATCGAAGCATCTTCACGCTTCTACCTACGGGGAGGACTTGGTCTTGCAGCTTGCTGCAAGGTGTATTTGCTCTTGCAGCTTGCTGCGGGGTATGCACTCGCTGTTCTGTTCATAATTCTGACCTCGGAGACCAACATGACGCTGGAAGGACGGTGCGCACTCATAACGGGCGCGCGACGCAATATCGGACGCGGCATCGCGCTCGCGCTCGCCCACGCAGGCTGTCACGTGGCGATCAACGACATCGAGCGCGACGCCGACGCCGAAACGACGCTCTACCTGATCCGGCAGACGGGCCGGGAGGCGGAATTTTATACCACCGACATCTCGAACGCCGAGGGGGTAAACGCCATGATCGGCGCGTGTGTCGAACGATTCGGTCGGCTCGACATTTTGGTCAACAACGCGCTGGGGCCGCCTCCTTTTGGATATGCGCCTTTTCTGGAACTCAAAGAGGAAGACTGGGACCGGGTGATGGCTGTGTCGCTCAAAGGGTATTTTCTTTGCAGTCAGGCGGCGGGCCGCGTGATGATCGCGCAAGGCAAGGGCGGAAGCATCGTCAGCATCTCCTCGGTTCATGCCACCAAGGTGTACCCAACCGATATGTGTTATGGGGTCATCAAGGAAGGTGTCATTCGGATGACGCAGAGCATGGCGGTCGAACTCTCACCTTTCGGTATCCGTTGCAACGCGATCCAACCGGGCTACATGGATACCGGTCACGTGTACGGAACCCCGCCGCCTGCGATCGGCAGCGCCCCCGAAACCCACTGGAAAGCCCTCCCAACCCGCCGGTATGGAACCCCGGAAGACATCGGCAACGCGGTCGTCTTTCTCTCGTCGCCCGCAGCCGGGCAAATCAACGGCGTGTCCATCCCCATAGACGGTGGTTTGCTGCTTACCGGTTTTCCGTACTGACGGTCGGGGCGATCAACTCGCGGTAGTCATC
>VGJU01000015.1 GCA_016867335.1 Candidatus Zixiibacteriota bacterium
GCGCGTTTGTAGATGCAGTCAACAACGTGCCGCATGTCGGGCATTCGCATCCGGCGGTCGTACGCGCCGGTCAGCGGCAGATGGCGACGCTCAACACCAATACGCGGTATCTGCATGACCATCTGGTAGACTATGCGGAACGACTTTGCGCCTTCCTGCCGGAGCCGCTTTGCGTATGTTTTTTTGTCAACTCCGGCAGCGAAGCCAATGACCTCGCCCTTCGTCTGGCGCAGGCGTATACGGGACATCGAGACATGCTCATCCTCGACGGAGCCTATCACGGCAACCTGACCTCACTGATCGACATCAGTCCGTACAAATTTGACGGTCCTGGGGGGCGAGGTGCCCCTTCCCACGTCCACAAACTGCTTATGCCTGATCCGTATCGGGGGGTCTACAAAGGCTATGGGCGCGAGACGGGCACGGCCTATGCCCGTCATGTTCGGGAAAAAATCGACAGCCTGCATGCGGAAAACAGAGGAGTATGCGCCTTTATCGCCGAATCGCTGTTGGGGTGCGGAGGTCAAATCGTGTTGCCGGACGGCTATCTGGCCGAAGCGTACGCGCATGTGCGAAACGCCGGCGGGGTTTGTATCGCCGACGAGGTGCAGGTAGGATTTGGGCGAGTAGGCACGCATTTCTGGGGGTTTGAGACACAGGGCGTCATTCCCGACATCCTGACGCTCGGAAAACCCATCGGAAACGGGCATCCGCTGGGAGCCGTAATCACCACACCGGAAATCGCCGACGCTTTTGCCAACGGCATGGAATATTTTAACACCTTCGGGGGCAATCCGGTGTCGTGCGCGATCGGCATGGCGGTGCTTGATGTGATGCGTGACGAGGGGCTTCAGGAGAACGCGCATCGGGTAGGCCAGGGGCTGATGGACGGTCTAAGGGGGTTGATGGACCGGCACGCGCTTATCGGTGATGTGCGTGGGTTGGGTTTTTATATTGGCGCGGAGTTGGTGCTCGACCGAGATACCCTTGCGCCTGCCGGGGATCAGGCGTCATACATTGCCAATCGGATGCGGGATCACGGAGGGCTCATCAGCACGGACGGGCCTCTACACAACGTCCTCAAGATCAAACCACCGATGGTGTTTGACAGGTCCAATGCCGAATATCTGATAGGGTGTCTGGACCGGATTTTGCGGGAGGATTTTGTACGGATCGACTAACCGGCTATCTCGCTCCGCCGGGACCTTTGTATACCCGATTGAAAGGCAGACCGGAGGGTTCCTCAAACGGACGAAAAGGTACCATAGCCGCTATTGCCTGAATTCGGTCCAGTATCTCCCGCGAAAGCGGTCCCGCCGCCGCAAACCGGAGATTTTCTTCGATCTCCGCGACCGAGCGAACCCCGGACAACACCGTAGAGATGGCCGGATTCGAGAGGACAAAACGCATGGCCAACTCCGGCAGGGACATGCCCAGGTCGTCCAGCAGCGTGTACAACCGTTTGTATTGCCCCCTTCGCGGCGGTGACAGCCACGCCGCGCCCTGCTCGATTTCGTCGTCGTAGCGGCGTGCCAGCGCACCCTGCTGAAGCGGCGACCCAATCACGATACCAACTCCCTGTCGTATGGCTTCAGGCAACACCGCATAAACGGCCTCCTGCCATAGCAGACTGTAGTTAAACGCCGTCAGCACCACGTCGTAGCGCCCCGTGGCGATAATCGGAGGCAACGTATAGGCCGTCGTGCCGCCCAAACCCGTAAACCGGATGATCCCCTCCGTTTTGAGTGCTTCCAACACGTCGCAAACAGGTCCGTGAAACGATTCCCAATCGGTAAACCAGTCGTACTGACCGGGCCGGTCGGGTTCGTGGATCATCAAGATGTCGATCGTATCGCGTTTTAGGAGTTTTAGGCTGGTTTTAACCGATTCGCGCAGATGTGCCTTGTTCTGCGGCTCAAAAGGTTGAGGGCGTCCACCCAGCTTGGTCGAAAGGATATACGGCTGCGGAACCCCCTGCAGTGCCTCTCCCAGCACCTCCTCGCTGTCGCGGTAGGTCGGAGCCGTATCGACATAGTTGACTCCGAGTTCCAGCGCCCGGCGCACCGCCCGGCATCCCTCCTCGCGCGACGCCCCGGCGGAAGAGACAAACAATCCACCCAGCCCCACCTCGCTTACCTTAAGACCGGTTTTGCCAAGCACGCGATAGTTCACCACGGTCCTCCTTGCTCAATGTCTGTACTCTGACCCGATCAGGTTGTTGGCTGCACGGACAGGACGATACAACGTCTGGCGTTTGGTCGGCATGGATGCCAACAGATCGGGATGCGGATCCCACTCGTGCCATTTGCTGTTGACGGTATTGTAACAACTAAAGATGGCGATGCGAGGACGGTCGGGATTTGTCCATGGCTGGCCGCTGTGGGTAAGCGCCTCCGTAAACACGATCAGCGATCCTGCCGGGCACGAGTAAGTGTCCCAGATCGGCGAATCCGGACGTTGTATAGACTCCGGCGCAGGATACACCGCCTTGTGGCTTCCCGTAACAAAAAGCGTTCCCCCGTCGCCCTGCCCGACCGGATTGAGTTCCCACACGATGCGGGTAAGCCCGCTATGCGCCTTCCCGGGGATACAACGATACAGGTGCGAGTCGCCCGGAAAACGAAGCAGACCGTTGCCGTTGTGAGGACCGAAATTTCCGTCTCCTTTCGTACGATAAAACAAATTGCACGATTCCTGACGAAAACCATAACACGCCTGACTCGACAGTTCGGGATGCGCCAGAAATTCGTTAAGAAACCCCACCACCACCGGATGGTCGACAAGTTTTTGCAACGGCCCGCCGAGCGCGGAACGCTGTGCCTCCGGAATGGACTCCGGGTGGTGTTTCAGTTGCGTGCAAAAGGCCGTCATTTCGGCGACCTCGCCCGCGGAAAGCACGCCCGGAAACATCAGCCAGCCTCGCATATCAAACAAATACTTCTGTTCGTCCGTCGGTGCTATGACAGGTAGACCGTCCGCATTTTCATGCGGCAGGTCGGCGGCGGCTATGTCAAACCGTTTGCCCAGATTCTTGCCTATGATAAACGGATCGTCGAACCCCATGAAAACCTCCTTGCAGAAGAGAGAAAAGAAAACTCGACATCACAAAAGCTTCGCCGAACAAAAACTGGATTGATCTTGCTGTTTGTCGGTCGGGAAGCTATTTTCAACCCATCGACCGATCGTATTTTCCCATGAAAATACGGATACGACGGCTCAGCGCAAGACGGCATTTGCCACAACCGCATTCCTTTTTTGGAGACAACGTATGTCTGCCCCTCTTTCCATCGGAAACAGAATCGAACTTTTTGTGGATCGGTATCTGGTCGAAGCGCTCAGAGACGCGCGGATGCATCTCCACGAACCCGTTCGCCGCGAAGTGGTCTTTCAGGTCGAAGCTCCGATGGAAAACGCCTGCACCGGGTGTTACAACGTCACACAGGAAGGCAATCGGGTGCTTGTTTACTATCGAGGGTTTTATCCGATCGGTCCACGCTTCGAAGGATGGGAGGCCACACAGACGGCGAACTTGATCGTTAGCGAAGACGGTGTTTGGTTCGAGCGTCCCCATCTCGGTCTGGTAGAAACAAACAGATCGAAGGACAACCATGTCATCTACCAAGGATACGAAGGACACAATTTTACCGTTTTTCTCGACCGGAATCCGGCCAGCCCCCCCGAACGGCGTTTCAAAGCCGTAGGGGGATCGTCGCACAACAATCTACACGGTTTCGTATCGCCCGACGGTCTGCATTGGAGCCGCATACAAGACGGCCCGCTCGATATTGTCGGTGCATTCGACTCGGTCAATGTCCCGTTGTGGGACGCCCATGCGAAAAAGTACCGCCTTTTCAGTCGCTATTTCGAGCCGTCGCAAGGCGGACACGGTATTCGGGCCATCCAGAGTTGCATGTCCGACGATTTTATCCATTGGACACCACCCGTCGCGCACGTATACGATCCGGGGGTTCCAATGGAACATTTCTATACCAATGCAACAATGACCTGTCCGGGCGCCGAGCATATCTTGCTTTCCTTTCCTATGCGTTTTCTGCCGGATCGTACCAAAATAAACGACGGAGCAGAATACGACTACCAAGGCGAAGGAGTGTCGGACGCCGTGTTCATGTCAAGTCGTGACGGAATCCACTGGGACCGTACTTTTCTCGAAGCATGGCTTCGACCGGGGCCGGACCGCTGTAATTGGACACACCGCAATCAAGTTCCGGCAGCAGGTATCGTGACGACCGCTCCGGACGAGTGGTCGATGTACGTGACGGAGCATTACGGGTGGTCTACCAATCGGTTACGTCGGGTGACGGTGCGCCCTTACGGTTTTGCATCCATCAATGCCGGGTATCGAGGCGGAGAGGTGATTACTCGTCCGATTTCATTTTCCGGACAGATGTTGTATCTCAATTACGCCACCTCCGCCGCCGGCTCGATCAAGGTCGAGATTCAGGACGCGCATGCCAACCCGATTCCCGGGTTTTCGATAGACGACTGTGTGCCGATCTTTGGCGATGCGACAGACGAAGCGGTTTTGTGGCGGAACGGCGGCGATATCGCCGCGCTGGCGGGAAGCCCCGTGCGTCTGCGTTTCGTGCTACAGGACGCGGACCTTTTTGCGATGCGTACCGGATAAAAAAACCGATGAGAACTTTTCGATTTACCGAAACGATGTCGGTCCGAGACTACGAGTGCGACTTTCAAGGGATCGTCAACCACGCGGTGTATCTACACTATTTGGAGCATACCCGGCATGAGTTTGCCAAAACGCTGGGGCTGGACGTGGTCGCATTGGCAAAACGCCATGTAAACATCGTGGTGGTACGTGCGGAAATCGACTACAAAGCTTCGCTGAGAAGCGGTGACGGATTTATCGTAGGACTCGACGTAGCGCCGCTTTCGCGTGTCCGGATCGTCTTCGATCAGGAAATTCACCGAGTCGAAGACGGCAAAACCGATCTTATCCTCAAAGCGCGTATGACCGCCACTGCCGTAAACGAAAACGGGCGGCCTTTTCTGCCGCCCGAACTGGATCGATTCCGCTAAGCACCCCGCTACCCGTTGCATACCGTATCCACCGAAATGGAAACCCCTTTGAGAATCCCCCGACGTTCTCTCCGGCTCCGTATGCACCCTGCACCGCATAGAGACCGTTTTCAAGCGCGAATACCGTGACAAGCGGTTGCCGTATATCGATCACCCAGTATTCGCGTCGTACACCGGCGATCTGGTACGCTTCGTATTTGGCCCGGCGGTCATGATCGCCGCAAATAGGCGTATATCCAGGTTAACCGGTCCTTCATGGATGGTTTGAGTTTGGTCCGGCGATAGGCGTCTCCCAACGCCCGGTTGACATCGGACAGCGTCGGATACGCATGGATGACCCCCGACAGTTTGTCGAGGGTCAGACCATTCTTTTTGGCCAGCGTCAGTTCGGCGATTAACTCTCCCGCATGAGGATGAACGATCGCCGCGCCAAGGATTTTTCCGGTTCCCTTTGCCGTCAGAACTTTGGCAAATCCCTCCGTCTCGCCTTCGGATACCGCCCGGTCGATGTGTTCGAAATCCACGCGATACACGTCGTAAGAAATTCCTTTCTGCCGCGCTTCGTCTTCCGAAAGCCCGACACGACCGATTTCCGGGTCGGTAAACGTGACCCACGGGGTGTTTTCGTAATCGCACTTGGCCGTAACGGGAAAAAGCGTGTTCTGGATGACCACCCGCGCCTGATACCCGGCCCAGTGGGTAAACTGATACGGTCCGGCTACATCGCCTATCGCCCATATCGAGGATATGTTGGTCCGACAGGCCGCGTTTACCTTGATCCCCGGACGGTCGTACACGACACCCGTCTCGTCCAGCCCCAGGCCTTCGATATTGGGACGCCGCCCCGTAGCCAGCAGAATTTCGTCCACTACATGCGTCTCAGATCCGGTTTCGGTCGTGACGGTCACGTGTTTTTCGCCGTCTTTTCGCTCCACTCCGGCCACCTTGATCAGATCGACGATACGTATGCCTTCGCTCCGGAACCTACGTGCCAGTGCTTCGGCCACGTCCTCGTCTTCTTTGGGTACGATATGCGCCAGATCGTGTACCACCGTCACCTCGGAGCCGAGTCTTCGAAACGACTGACCTATTTCGATGCCGATCGGCCCTCCACCGATCACCATAAGCCGCCGAGGAAGTTCGGTGGCCTGAAACACCGTCTCGTTGGTCAGATACCCCGCGTCCTGAAGACCCGGTATCGGGGGGACGAACGCGCGCGACCCGGTCGAAATGACGATATGTCGGCCCCAGATCGTCTCTCCGGTCCCTTCGATTTCGACTTCGTGCGCCGAACGGAGCCTGCCACTGCCCAGCTTTACCTCGACACCAAGCCCAGTAAACCGTTCCACCGAATCGTGCGGGGCGAGGTGGGCCTGTGTCTTGCGCACATAGTCCATCGCGGCTTTCAAATCCTGAGGTGGAAGCGTATCCAGCCCGGTATGTATGGCAAAACGATCGGCCGTGCGTACGGCGTGGGCGGTCTTGCCTACCTTGATAAACGCTTTGGAAGGTACACAACCGTAGTTGAGACAGTCGCCGCCCATTTTGTGTTTTTCGATCAGCGCAACCCGTGCACCCAACCCCGCCGCGCCCGCCGCCACGACCAGACCGCCCGACCCCGCGCCGATCACTATGATATTGTATCGCTCCATCATGCATCCTTTCGTCTTCGGACTATGTCAACCGTCCGTGTCTTGTGGCTTTGCGGCTTCTCCTCACTCGTTTCGGTCTGTCTTCACCCTCCGGCCGGGGTTTTCGTGTTACGCTTTTTTACCGGCGATTTTTCGATAGACGTATGGGATCATGGAAACGGCTACGAGCAGGGCAATGGCGATACCAAAGTTAAACAGGGCGGTCTGCCGAGCCGCCGCCAGCGACGCTTCGTCCTGCCCCTCTGCCCCGGAAAAATAAATCTGCGCAAGCGCCGAGGCACTGTTTACATATACGAAAATACCCGGAATCATGCCGAGCAACGTGCCAAGCATATAATGGATATGACGTACTCCCGAAAGCCCGGAAACAAAGTTGAGCAAATTAAACGGTACGACCGGCACGAGCCGAAGCTGGAGGATGCGCATAAAACCCTGATCCCGTAGTTGCCGGTCGATCAGGTCGATCGGACCTTTGACAAAACGGGCGACAAAATCGCGTCCGAGCAGCCGCGCCAGTCCAAAGGCGAGATTGGCACCGATATTGGCGCCAATCAGAACGTATAGCGAGCCTTTGAGCGTTCCAAATGTCAACCCGCCAAGAATCGTCAACACCGATCCCGGCAGTCCCAACGGCGTACCGCCCGCATAAATGGCGATATAAGCCAGCGGCGCCCACCATGCCCCGGAAATGGAATCAAAAAAAGCCTTCATACGCGTAGGTTCCACATACTCGCTGAGCGGCGTAAACCGAAAAGCGATAAATCCACCCGCAACGACGGCAAGCAAAATTCCTAACTTGGCATATACTCCCGACTTGGCAGGCTTCGGGGTAGCGGCACCATCGGACATGACAACCTCCTGGGTAGGGGACGACATCGTGGCATAAACTCCTACACCCTCTTGAGGGTGTAGGGGAAGTTTCTCCTGGCGCCATGATAGCGGTTTTTTCACGTGTTCTTTGGCCGACAGAGCTGCTTTTCGTACACCCGCTTAGCTTCTGTAATGACCGTAGGTCTCGAACGGTTCCCTCAAAAAATCGGAACCGTTTTTTAATGCCGCGTGTTATATTGACAGAAGAAAGAAACGCACGGGTGTAGGGAAAGGTATTCCATGAACCTGTCAATAGGCTTGTCGGTGGTCATCCTGCTTGTGCTCGGAGCCTGTGCCAACCCGTCTATCTCTCCGACAGCCACAGGGCGGATGCAGGGTCGGGTAGCGACACGAGGACAAGACGTTAGAGTCGAGGCGCGTCTTGACGATGTTTCAAGCCGGGTTGTCGCCGTAGGCACGGACGGACGGTACACACTCTACGATCTGACACCCGGCGCGTACCGTGTCTATGCGTCCGCTCCCGGATATCAACGCTCCGCTGTGTCGGGAATCGTTACCGTACAGGCCGGAGCGACCACCACCGCGCCCGATATCGTATTGACATGGACCGGAGAGGGGGTCGCTTCCGCCATGCTGACCGGAACCGTACGTGATGCCGCTACCGGACATCCCGTAGAAGGCGTATACCTCGTCGTAGCGTGCGATCCATCCGAAATCGTCTGTCTGGGGCGGTCTGCCTTTACGAACACCGAAGGGAAATACGTCATCGTTTCCATTCCTCCCGGCTATCGGTTTGATCTGATCGTCGGCAAAACCGGTTATTCCAATCGCTCTGTGCGGGGTAATGTACTTGGCGTCGACGGAACCATTCCGCTGGATCTGGCGTTGTTCCGATAGCACCCCGGCGTTTTACTTTAACCATAGGAGAAAATATGTCTACATCCAAGAAGGGATTTGGATTTCAGATGCTGGCGCTCGTGCTGATTGCCGGTGGCGTGGTGGCCGCGTGGATAAACGTGTCAAAGGCGCCGGCAGAAGCAGGTGACAGCCAAATACAGACCTCCGGCGGCAACGTAGAAGGTGTGGCGGCGAATTTCTCGTTGCCCGATCTATCCGGATCTACGGTACGGTTGTCCGATTTTGACGGTCAGGTAAAAATCGTGGACTTCTGGGCAACGTGGTGTCCACCGTGCCGCAAAGAAATCCCCCATTTTCAAGCGCTCCATGAAAAATATGGGACGCAAGGGCTAACAGTCATCGGTGTGGCACTGGACGACGAAGGGGGGTCTATCGTAAAACCTTTTGCCGAACAACAAGGTATGACATACACATCGGTTATCGGCAACGCCGACGTGGCACGGCAATACGGCGGTATCGAGGCGATCCCCACGACGTTCGTACTGGACAGACAAAACCGCATTTACCGGAAATATGTAGGATACCGGGATTATGCTACGTTCGAGGAAGACGTAAAGACGTTGCTGGCCCGTCAATAAACCACTTCGGGTTGTCTTCGAAAAGAAAAACCCGTCTCCTTTTCCGGAGGCGGGTTTTTCTTTTACAGCTATACCGATGTTCTGTCACAGCAAAGGCCGTCGGTTACTGTTTGGCTTCCATGGCTTCGATATGGAGTTCGATTTTTACCTCATCGCCACGGCCACACCGCCCGCATCCAAAATACGGCTCCACTTGACACCATAGTCCTGCCGGTTGATCGTCGTGGACGATTCGATACCGATCAATTTACCGCGTCCGTCCATGATTGGTCCGGTAAGTGTAAACGGCAACGCGATCTCTTTGGTAACCCCGTGCATGGTAAACGAGCCGTGCGCTACCCAACCGGTGTTTTTCTTTTCGATACGCGTGCTCTTGAATGTGATTTCCGGATAGGTCGGAGCGTCGAAAAAGTCCGGACTGCGCAGATGGTTGTCGCGCCCCTTGTTGGCGGTGTTGATGCTGGCGGTTTTGATGGTGACCGTCACGGACGACTTGGTGATGTCCGACGGATCGAGCATGATTTCGCCCATATAGTCGGTAAAACTGCCTTTTACCATGCTGACCATGTTATGACGAACGGCAAAACCGACCGACGAGTGTACCTTGTCAATGTTGTATTTTTCGGCGGCTACGGCATTGCCGGTCAGAAAAGCCACAACACCCAACGTCAGCACAAAACGAAAACGGTTCATGGTATCTCTTTGGGATAAAAGGGAATAAAAAGGAAGGTGTCTCACAGCAACACCACATCATCTCATAAAGACGCTAAAGCAAAGCAATCGGTTCCCGGATATATACATCCATATTCGGAATTTTTTCAAACGAACTACACGCGCTGTCGTCTTTGGCCGACGTAATCGGTGATATGGGCGCCGTACCGCTCGACAAACGGTTCAAACAGGTCGGTCCCCCGAACGATCTTGCGACAGTCGGACGCACCGCAGGCACAGGAAAAGGCGGGCATGGATTCGTGACAGAATGTGGCAAAATCGAGCGTAATTTCCTCTCCGGACTTTATCGGGTGGCGCGTGACTACGCTTAGCCCTTCCCACCAAGCGTTCGGGGCGCACGAGTGCCGGACGGGACGCCAATCATTTGGATCGTCGGTCCACAGACTCCAGATATCGTCGGTAATCGGAAACCCGTTGCGGTCGAGCCATGTCCCATGCTGTGCCCCCGGAAGATGGGTAGTGCCGGTCCTGTGGGTGAGGGTATGTGGATGGTCTTCGAAAGAAAAGACAACCCCGCCTTGCGGTATGTCGTTCGTAGCAAAAAGACCGTAGTGGCCGTCGCGGTGCAAACGCACTTCGTATTTTTTCCGGCGTTTGGCATGACGCGAAAGCGCTGCGCGGAGGATGGTGTCTACAAAACCCGCGTGCCCCCCGGGATCGTTCATCAGGATAAAATCGGCACTGCCTGCGTCTTCAGGGGGATAGAACACCCCGCAGTTGGGATTGATCTCCAGCATGTACAACTCGCCCGCCGTGTTCATCCGGATGTCACAGCGACCGTAGCTAGCCCCGTTTAGCCCGGTAAACATCCGACGCGACATGGATGTAAGCCGCTCAATCAAATCGGGATCGTCACACCGACGACAGCCCATACGCGCAAAATCCACCCATTTGAGGTTGAAATGCTTGAATGTCTCCCCTTCAGGAAACATAAACTCGACAGGGCGATAGACGATGGGGGTCTGCGGATCGTCGGGATTTTCGGCGACAAGCACGGTAAACTCTTTGCCGTCGATAAACTCTTCGATCAGCGCGCCACCATAGACCTCCATCATGAAACGCGCCTGTTCACGGAGCGCGTCGGGCGTGGTTACACGCGAGGCGGCAGTAAGACCGATGCTGCTGTAGCTGTTGGGATGTTTGACGATCATGGGAAAACGAAGCGACACGGCAGCAGCATCCACATCTTCGGCGTTTAGCACAAAACGGCAGGGAGGAGTGGGGATGTCGAAGAATGCGCACACCATCTTCATCTGCTGTCTTGTTGGTTCATAGAAGGCCGACGTCGCACCGGTAAACGGCACGTCGAGCCGTTCCAGCGTTTCCACAATCTCGATGCCCGGAGATTCGCCACCCCACGAACCGTCGCAGAGATTGACAACTACGTCGAACCCTTTGCGGGTCAGTTCCATCACCTGGCGGACACCGTTGGTGCGTGTCAGAAAATACCGTTCCCACGCATACCGGGCAAAATAGGCTTCCGGTGACGAGGGGGGGTTGTATTCCCCATAGGGGGCCTGAGACAAACCATAGTCTTCTTCGAGAATACATACTTTCATGAGAGTCCTTTTTCACTTCCGATACCGTAGGTTTTGTCTTCCCGTTACCACACTTTGACGGTTGTAGCTCGATACGACTTACTATAACGTCGGTCTTCAGTTCCCTGCGTCGGCTTTCGATTCGCTCGATCCAAGTATTGCCGGATGACCGGCCATCCATCGGTCGTGGTCATCCCCTTTATATACCCCACGGGTATTCGACCGGGCCAGCGTTTTCTTTAACGCCCGCAGTTTTTCCTTGTTGCGGATAAAACCCAGCAAAACAGACTCTGTAGGTGTGGATCAAGGCCATTTTTTTACTCTTTATACCCGTCATAACCGCCTGTTCGCTCTTTATCTCGATATTTTTGTCATCCTCGCCTGATTTGAAGAACCCTGTTGACAATTCCTTAATCCATTCTACTCTTTACACACACAGAATCAACTATGTTTTCCCACGTAGGCAACCCATCAGGAGAAACTTGACATGAACCTTACCCTTGAGCCGCCGGGACCGGCTATCGAAGTCCCCAAACCCATCCGCGACGACCAAGTACATTTTTTTATCGAACAAGGCTATTTGGTTGTTCCGGATTTGATCCCCGAAGCGGAACAAGCCGAACTCAAAACCGATCTGATCGACATTGCGCGAGGAAAGTATCCGTGCGAGGGCATTACGCCTGCCTCGTCGGACGCGACCGACGAGGCAGTGCTTCGCCAGATTCTGTGTATCCATCAACCACATTTTATTAGCCCGGTCATCGAGAAATACGTCCGGCATCCGTTGATCTGCGGTATTCTGAGCCAGATCACCGCCGCCCATCTGCCGTTCTGGGACGGCAGTGTCAAGTGCATGCAGTCGATGTATTTTGTCAAACCACCGGGTTTCCAAGGGCAGGCATGGCATCAGGACGAAATCTACATCCCCTCCCGCGATCGTTCGCTGATCGGTGCGTGGATCGCCCTTGACGATGCTACCATAGAAAACGGCTGTCTGTGGGTAATTCCCGGATCGCACCGCATGGGCTATCTATATAGGCAACGTGAACACGGCAACCCCGACGAGTTCGATTTTGCTCCGGAAAGCTACGGGTTTGACGAAAGTCTCGAAGTGCCGGTAGAGGTAAAGGCGGGGACTTTGGTATTTTTTAACGGGTATTTGCTCCACCGTTCACGCAAAAACCGGGGAAACATATATCGCCGCGTGCTGGTAAACCACTACTGCAATGCGTGGAGTCTTTTGCCCTGGAGCATCAAAGAGGGAGAACGGGTCGCCAACGCGGACCGGCGTTGTGTGATTCCGGTCTCCGGCGCGGATCCGTACGCATGGAAAGGTTATGATACGCCCCCGCGTTCGGTGTGGCTGCGTAACTGCAAAGCAGGCGACGAACTCAAAACGACAACACAAAAAGTCTGATAAGATCCGGTTTTTTCAAAAACACTGGAAAGACCGGGGTGAAGTCGTCTCGGCGACATGCCACAAGGATTCGGGCAACACCCGTGCCAGCCCGTACTCCGCCACGCGCATCCTAAGCGACCGAGCCACCGCATCGCCTGTCGGTCGCGGAAGTCCCTGCAACTCTCGGATAAACCGTTTTAGCCCCGCCTCGCAGAAAGCCGCAGGAAATACCGCATTGGGCGAAAAACCGTGCGGTATCTCCTGCGTCACCGTTGCCGTCAGTTCGAAAAAACGACGAAACGTCTGCGTATCCAGTTGGAGCCAATAAGGAAAACGGATGATCCGATGCCCGTGTTTTTCGGCGATGCGGTCCTGCTCCCGGTCGATCCGAATACGAAACGGATCCGTATAGTGTATCGCGTCATCGTATTCGATAAAAACGATGCCTTCCGTCGTGTACAGTGCCATGTCCCGGCTGCGTGTCGGGCCTTTGATCTGCACGGTTTCCCCGCACCAGCGTTCCCCCGCCGCCGCGCGCAAGGCGCAGGCCAGCCGTTCCCGTGTAAGAGAACCGTCGATGAGTACGGTCGGTGCGTTCATGCGGGACGCATCTCCGGACGCCCCGAAAGACAACACCCAACCACACACCGATCGGGCAATGGCAAAAGATCGCCGAGACAGACCCGCTCCGGCATGTCGTAAAGCCGCTCTTCGATCAGTTCGCGTATCATGGAGACAACCCGAGGATGCGTACCCACCGTCTCCGCGCGCACCATACGGTGCCCAAGCCGGTCGCAGACGGCCCGCGCCGCTACGTCGATGTCGTAGACCACCTCTATATGGTCCGAGACAAAGCCGATGGGCACGACGATCACATCGCGCGATCCTTTCCGGTTATATAATTCCTGTAGATAATCACCGATATCCGGCTCCAGCCAAGGCTGCGAAGATGGTCCGCTTCGGCTTTGATACACAAGCGTCCACTCCGGATGCTCAACCGATGCGGCAATAAGCCGAGCGGTTTCACGCAACTGCGTTTCGTACCGACAGCCGGCGGCCATCGCAAGCGGTATCGAGTGCGCAGTAAACACCCATTCGCAAGAGGCTCTTCGCTCCGACGGTATCTGGTTCAACGCTGCCGCAACTCGATCGGTCTGTGCCGCGAGAAAACCCGGATGATGAAAAAACGCCCGCAGTTTGTCTATGACAGGCGCACCTTCCCCGACCGCCCGACGCGCCTCCTCGATATTTTCCAGATACTGACGACAATTCGAATACGAAGAGTAGGCCGAAGTGACAAAAGCGAGCGCCCGCCGTACGCCGTCCCGTTTCATCGTCTCGACCGTATCCGGCAACATGGGGTGCCAGTTCCGGTTGCCCCAGTACACAGGCAGGTCCATCCCCTGTGTTTTCAATTCGGTTTCGAGTGCCGCGATCAACCGACGATTTTGCCCGTTGATCGGGCTGACACCGCCAAAACGCCGATAGTGCTTGGCAACCTCCTCCATGCGTTCCGGCGGGACGTTGCGCCCGCGCAGCACGTTGTGCAAAAACGGCATGATGTCTTCCGGTCCTTCGGGACCGCCAAACGAAACGACCAATATCGCCTGATAATCCGCCATTTCCCCCCTCTTTGGTTTTGACAAAATGCTTGATCGGGCCCTCTGTTGCGTATATTGTACCTTACTGTCACACAGGACAAGAACGAAACCTAAGGAGCGCTCATGTCATCCGAATCCCATTCATCCCCCGATATGCGGGAATACGGCGCGCCGGTAGACGGAAAACCGCAGACCAGCGACCGCCGTCTCTATATGCAACTCCAAGCGTATACCGGCGTGACCGATATGGGGACGATCCGGAACGCGCTGTCGGCGTCCGGGCTTGCAGCGGCGCTGTATGCGGATGCCGCAGATCCGATGGGTGCGGGGATCGTTTTCCTTTCGGAAAATCCCGACGACTTTGTAGCCGATATCCGAAGCCTCCTCGCTACCACCCCTTTCGACGGTCTGAAACGTCGTCCGGAAATGACGATGTTCGGAAGAAGCTACGCCACAGGATATGAGCCGGACCTCGAAGATGCGCTTGTCGGTCGTCCGCGTAGGACAGTGCTCAATCCGGACTGGCTCTGGGCGATCTGGTATCCCTTGCGACGCAACGGCGCGTTTGCGCGACTGGACGGCAAGACACAGCGTGAAATCCTCATGGAACATGCCGCCATTGGCCGAGCCTATGGACGCGCCGATGTTGCGCACGATATCCGGTTGGCCTGCTACGGCATGGACGAACACGACAACGATTTTGTCATCGGACTGGTGGGAAAAGCCCTGCATCCGCTGTCCAAAGTCGTTCAAGATATGCGCAAGACACAACAGACTTCGTTGTACATAGATTCGCTGGGGCCGTTTTTTATCGGCAAAAAGACATGGGCAAGCGAGCGGTAGACGATACGGTCAGAGTAGCCGCAGTTGGGCCGATGTAGCGTTTTCCCGCCATGCAGTCATCAGGCGGTTGTGCGCACTCGAAAACGCAAACCCGGCCAGTTCGGTTTCGGTCACCCATACCGCAGACGGGTACGCTCTCTCGCCTGATATCCATTCGCACAGAAAACCGTGCAGCGTAATCTCGAAATGCGTAAAGGCGTGACGAATCGCCGCCAGATATCGAAGACCGCCGACTTCGAGACCAAACGTCGAGCGTATTTCCCGGACAAACCCTTCTTCGGGGAGTTCCCCGTCCTGAAGCCTGCCACCCGGAAACTCCCAAAGACCGCCCAGCAATCCGTCCATCGGTCGCTGCACGATGAGAACGCGGTCGTTGTGCAGGATTATGCCTGCGGTCATCGCATGATGAGGACGGGCACGTCGAGGACGTCGACAGGGCAATGTCTCCGGATTGCGCATCCGAGCTACGGTCCCGCAGAGATGCCGAACGGGGCAAACCGCACACCGGGGCGACCGGGGTGTGCATATTGTAGCGCCCAGCTCCATCATGGCTTGGTTAAAGTCGGCGGCACGTCCCGGCCACAGCAAAAAAGCGGCCATCTCGCCGGCACGACGACGGAATGCGGGCGTATCCGATGGTTCCGTCATCAAAAACAGACGCACAAGCACCCGGATGACATTGCCGTCTACGACAGCCTCGTCTTTTCCGTAGGCGATGCTCAGAATCGCCGCCGCCGAATAGGGACCGATACCCGGCAACTGCGCGATGACGTCCCGCTCATCGGGGATGCGCCCGCCATGCTCGTCCAAGATCCGACGCGCCGCCCGATGCAGATTCCGGGCGCGCGCGTAATAGCCGAGTCCTTCCCATAGCTTGAGCACTTCGTCGATATCGGCGTCCGCAAGCACGCGCACCGTGGGAAACCGGGTCATGAACCGCTCGAAATACGGTTGCGCCTGCGCCACACGAGTCTGCTGAAGCATCATTTCGGAAATCCAAACCGCATACGGATCGCATGTGTTCCGCCAAGGCAAGTCTCTTTTATGGGTTTGATACCATTCCATCAGCGCGACGCGAAAAGCCGTCAGGTCCGCGTCGTTCATAACCGTCTTTTTATGGACCATCGTTTTCTTTCGGAGTTTGCAAAATGGATACAGCAAAACGTTTGAAGCAACGGATCAATGCCGAACAGATGACCGCTGGGGTGCTGGTCACCGATCATCTGTGGACGGGACTCGTGTCTCTCGTAAAAAACGCCGGGCTGGACTATCTCATCGTTGATCAGGAGCATGGAGCATTTGACGACGAGCGCGTATCGGAAACATGTGTCTTGGGTCGGCAATTAGACTTTCCCGTGCTGATCCGCCCCATCGATTTCCGCTACGCCACCCTGCGCCGGGTAGTGGATCGGGGGCCGTGCGGGGTGCTTCTGCCGGGGGTAGAGTCGCCCTCCGATTTGGACGAGGTCCGCGAGGCGGTATACCTGCCGCCAAGGGGAAGACGGCGGCCCGGCGGGGCAGGGTGTCACTGGGTAAACGGCTTCCATTATGAGAACTGGAAACAGGAGTTCGAAGACGACTTTATCGTTCTGCCACAGATCGAGTCCCGCAAGGGACTGGCGCAGGTGGATGCCATCGCAGGCCATGAGATGACAACGGCCATCGCCGTAGGACCGTACGACCTGTCCGCCGAGCTTGGCGTCTGCTGGCATCCCGACCATCCCGTGCTCCAGGAGGCCGTAACCCGCATCCGAGAGGCGGGACGATGCGTCGGCAAAAACATGTGGCACATGGGCGACGGGCCTCAGCTTGTCCGTGAAGGATTTACTTTTCTGTGCGTGGGCGAACCGTCCGCCATCCTTGCGGACGCGATGGGCGCGATTACCCGGTCGCTTGAAAACGAGGCATGACCGTCTCCGCAAAAAAACGCATCCCGGTTTCGTCCGGCGCATCCAAAAACCACAACATGAAATGCGAAATGCCGGAGTCGCTATATGCCCGGATGCGTGTCTCCACCTGATCCGGGGTTCCTACGATCCACGATTCGGCCATCTCCGAAGGAAACGTATCGGTATCGCCGCTCAGAAACCCTTGCCACTCGTCGCTTACCGGTCTCAGTTCAGGGTCTATGCGGACCATGTCGAGCAGGCGTGCGCGGATGCCGTTTAGATCGGGGGCGATCAGGATCTGGATTTCCAACGTCTTTTCGATCTCGCCGAAAGGTCGCCCTACTTCGACGCAGGCGGTCTCCAGATCGGCCAAAGTGCGTCTCAGTCCCTCTATGGAAGCCGGTGTCGTGTTCCAGCCTTGCGCATAACGCGCGCACAACCGGTGCATGACCGGATTTGTCGAGCCGATCCAGATCGGCGGATGCGGCGACTGATGGGGCGACGGCGTGCAGACAGCCTGATCCACGGTATAGTGTTTTCCTGAAAAACATACCGGACGATCCGCTTTCCACAAATCGAGCGTCAGCCGTAGCGCCTCTTCAAACCGTTCTGCCCGCTCTTCCGTCGAGTCCGACCAGGGTAGACCATACGCGACATGCTCATGTTTTGCCGCGCCAGGATCGGCAAACCAGATAAAACGCCCTTCGGAGAGCCGGTCCAACGTTGCGGCCATTTTGGCAGCAAGCGCCGGATGTCGAAACAGGTTGGCCTGATGGATGATACCCAGCCGTGTCTGCGAGGTCGCCCCGGCAAGAACGCTGAGCGTCGTCCATCCTTCCAAGATGGCCTGATCGCGTCCCAACATAAGGTGATCGGCGACCCATAGCGAATGGTAGCCAAGCCGGTCGGCCAGTACGCCAAGCGAAAGCGCTTTTGCCGGATCGAGCCGCTCGAACGCGGGTGTCCGGAAAAAGCGGCTTCCCGGAAACGCAAAAATCGGTACACAGTACCCAAACGCTAAGGACATGCCGATTCCTTTCAGTGGCCCTGACGTTTATACTCCTCGTACTCCTTGAGCACTTCTTCGTTGGGCGGATACACTTCGTGGATGGGACGGACACCTCTTTCGAGCACTTGACGGAGAAAGGTCTCCCGGTGTTCAGTTGCCAGTCCACGGTCGGCTACCTGATCGGCAAGATGTGTCGGAATGACGACCACGCCCTCGTCGTCGCCCAGCAAAATATCACCCGGCAACACCGATACACCCCCGCACACGACGGGCATCTCGTATCCGATGCCGATCAGCCGTCGCTGGCTTACCGCGGCATGGACACCTTTGGTATAGATGGGAAGCCCCATGTGCCGGAGTATCGAATAGTCTCGGATAGCGCCGTCGCATACGATGCCGGCGCCGCCTCTTACGATAAACCGGGATACGATCACATCGCCGATAAATCCCGATTCCGTACACCCCCCGGAATCCACGACCAGAATGTCGCCGGGATGGGAGTCTTCCACGGCGCGGTGTGTCAGCCCGCAGGGATATTTGTGTTTGGCCTGTTCCGACAGATCAGGTCGAATCGGAAGATAGCGCAAGGTGCGGGCGCGTCCCACCATTTTCATGTCGAGCGTGATCGGCGGAATACCGGCGATATACTGGTCCGGAAACCCCAATCCCATGAGAATACCCGATACCGTGTCTATGCACAGACCGGACAATTTTTTGAATAACTCCGCATCACCGGGTGTAACACGAGGTGTAGCCATTTTTTCTCCCAGTTTATCTTTTTACAAGAAAATGCTGAAACAGTTCTCCGCCTATGCGGCGGGATTCGACAAGATCCAGCGTAACCGTTTCGGTGATCTTGAACCCGGCACCGTCCACCGGGGTGGGGGCGTTGCGTCCACCGATGATCACGGGGCAGAGCGTCATATAGATTTCGTCTACGAGCGCACGGGAAAAAAACCCCATATTGATTGCTCCGCCGCCTTCCACGAGCAAACGGCGCACGCCGGTGCGGGCAAGATGGGAACAAAGCGCCGTCAGATCGACCTCACCCTTTCCAAATCGGACGATCTCGGCGGTCTGAGGCAATGTTTCGATACGTTCCTGCGAGGCATCTTCGGGGATGGCAATAAGCCGCGCTCCGTCGCTGGGCCGGAAAAAACGCCCGTGAACGGGAAGGTCGAGACTGCGGGATACGACGATGGCCATAGGATGGGCCGGTTTTCCTTCCGCCTCGCGCTGCATACGCCGGCTACCGCTGCGGATACGGACCGGTGGATCTTCGGCTCTTACGGTTTCCGCACCGTAGAGGATGGCATCGGTCTTGGCACGGAGTACGTCCATCAAATCCCGGTCCGCTCGGCTGGAAAAACGAAACGGGTGACGCGCGGTAGTGGAGATTTTTCCATCCACGCTCATGGCAAAATTTAACGTGACGTAAGGCCGGCCCAGCGGCGCGCCGTCCGTTTCGATCGGTCTTGACATCGGTCTCCGGTATCCGTACTATAGCATCACGACTCGTACAGCGAAGGGGGAGGGGCGGCAGACGGCTCGTCTTGCAGGGCTTCGAGCAGACTGCGTGTTTCCTCCGAATTTGTCGGCGTATCGCAACACCGCAGGTATTCGAGATTGGCGGCTATAAGCGTCATTCCCAGTTTATCCATATCGATCAAATCCTGGTCGCCAAACGTGGGGCCGTCGGTAAAATTCAGCACGCACACGCTTACAGCCGTGCCCGTTTCATGACGCACGCCCGAATACAGTGGAAACCCATGTGTCCGGCAAATCGACGGGCGATATTCGTACAGGCTGCACGCATCGTCGAGCAGAAGCGGACAGATACCTTCCGCCCATCGGTGGGCGGCGTCCCGGCATATCGCGTCTTGACGCGATATGGGAAGTCTCCGGAAGGCGGCGGAAATCCGGTCGAATTCTACGGGAAACAACTCGATGCGCGTGTGACAACAACTTGAACAGCCTTTCCAAAAATGGATGTCCTGAGGGTTTCTTTCACGGATGTCGTGGGTGATGTCGGTGACATGATCGTACATTTCATCGAGAAGCGTAGGTTTTTTTTGACTGTGTGTATCATGGCTTTCGCAAATCCGCGTGTTGCGTCGCACATCCGGTTTTTAGGCCGTGCGGCCCGTGTCGCTTGAGACACCCGCCCTGTGCGGTTATAATATCGAACGGTCCGTCGGTTGTCAATACGACTGGTAGGACAGGCTCTTCATGAGGGGGAAAAGGTGAAAGTACGTGAGATTCGGCAGAACGAGGTGATAGTTTTCGAGCTAAGCGGCAGGCTGACCGAGGGGCGAGAAATGGACGAGCTGGCCGACCGGGTTAACAAACTGATCGACGAGGGACTTAAAAAACTCGTTTTCGACTTGAACAAGGTCTATTGGATCGACAGTTCGGGGTTGGGGCTGCTGATCCGTGCCTATACCCGCATCCAGAAGGTGGAAGGCGAACTCAAACTGGCGCGGGTTACCCATAGTGTGGAAAGCCTGCTCCACATGACCAAACTATCCACTGTTTTTGGCGTATACGAAACCGTAGAAGAAGCCGTCGCCAGTTTTTGAGGTACTCCTCCCCTGTATAGAACACTCGTTGCCATAGACCCCCGACTGCCGGTCATACAAACAGAGGCTCCGGTGCAGACGGCTTTCCGTAGAGGGGCTAATCGACCACTCTACCGAAGCCTATCGGGAGAGCGACGAGCGTCCCGAATGTCCATGAAACTTGGCGTGGTGTATAGTTAGTGTGGTATGCCAAGGTCGTGCATCCGCCGATGGATCGCCGCAACGGCCTCCCGGTAGGGTTTTTCGAGAAACGCTAAATGATCTTCCTCGCCATGATGATGCGTGACGTTGCCATGCGGATGTTGAGCGCTCCGGTGTCGGATATACGATAACCCGCCTTCTACCAGACTCAGCATGTAGTGCGCATTTTCGAGGTCGAACAGCCGATAGTCTTTCCCACAGGCTATGTATATCGGCGAGGTATGGGCCATGATGCCGCGTCGCCAGCCATCGTGGTGCGGTATGGCAGCGTAGTTGGGGCCTGCGCACCGCGCCGCCAGCCATGTGTCGCCGTCGATTCGAAGCGATGTCTTGAGCATCAGACGCCGCGTCCCTTGGCGTTCTTCCGTAGACGCCGCTACCTTTCCCTTGTTTACGATTTCCAGCGAATGCACCGGAAGCGTCGATTCCACCTGTGCTTCGATCTCCACCGTGCCGCCGTTTCCGGTTAGATGCACCGTGCTTCCGATGGGATGACCGTTTACCGAAAAACGGATCAGCGGACCGCCGCTGAGAAAAGTATGCCCGCTGCGTAACCCTTTAAGCCAGCTTTCATAGGTAAACGGCTCGTCCGGCGGGATATATACATAGGTTCGGTACAGCCCCACCGGCACATCGCTCGTCATTTTGTCGGTTCCGCCGGTCAACGGCAACCGGTAGCCGCAATTCAGATACCGATAGTATTCCAGGTGATTGTACTCGCTGTGAATCAGCATTTCCACCGCATCGGCGCGCCCCGTGGCGATAAGCGCCGCCGGTTCGCAGTTCGGGTTCGGGATATGAGGAATCACCACGGTTCCGCCCTGACGGTGACACTCGTCCGCCCAATAACTCAGCGTGGTTTCGAGATTGCCACCCGGTTCGCCTTCCGACGGTCCGTCGGAGCACCAAGGCATGACGGGCGTTTTAAGCCCCAAGAGCGTCAGATGGCCCAGCATATGCTGTCGGTTTTCCTGCGTGGCGTAGACGATGGTCTCGCCACCCGTCGAAACGCTGGGCCGGCCCGTAAACTCTTCCGTGTTGGTAAACAGACTTCCCCATTGCGAAAGCAACAGGTTGACAACATTCAACCCTTCGCCCTCGGCTTCGAGGTGGGCACCTTGGGTAGACAGAAAATGGACATGCGTATCCCCGCTGAAATACCGCTGTGCGCTCATGTCGATCCAGCGGTTTAGCCGGAGTGTCAGTTCGCGCTGACCGGGCTGTATATACAAGACGGTGCGTAGCGGTTCGTATTCAAAACCACGCGCCACATCCACGACGACGTCTCCCCGTGGCAGCCAGCCTTGGCATTTGCCGTCTATATAGGCATACGTGGCCTGGCCTAACCGCACATCACCCCCGATGTCGATGTGCCAAGTACCCATGTCGGAGTTGACATGGGCATGGTGTCCGTGCGGGGCGTAGGCAATGCCATGCGCGGACCGAAAATGGATACGACAGGGAAGCGGTTTTCCCGTGGCTCCGTCCAGTACGGTCGTATGCACCCAGTTTCGTCCGGAATCGACGATTTCGAAACGCACTTTCGGAGTATCTACCACCCGGCTTTTATCCAGTTCACCCCAGTTGACCGTGCCGAGGGTTTCGCCTGACTGTGTTACCGAGACCGTGGCAGACGGTGTTCCGGCGATGCCGACGCAGGCGGGACTGCTGGAAGTGGCCGACGGTTCTCCCCATCCTTTATGTGTATCGTTGACAAACGCTTCGGTCGACGCGGAAGGTAGCGGATACGGATAGGTAGCAAAACCTCGGTCTACCTCTACGGCAAGATCGAAGGGTTTTTGCGCCGCATCCGTCGGATGAAGATCGATGCGCACGTCCTGTACCGCCCAGCGGCAAAAGGGATCTTCGGCAAGATGCCCCAGCGTGATGCCCGCGATGAGAAAAGGTTGATCTTCCGGTGTCACTTCGATGCGGCCCAACTCCACATCGGGTTCCGGGTTTTCCCATGCCCATAGATAATAGGCGCCGGGCCATGCCTGACTGGCCTCGGTCTGACGGCGCCCCGCCTCCTGCCATGCGCCTCTGTGGCGTTCGATCAAGGTATCGGGCTGGTCGGGCACGCAGAGAAAGGGCAACTGTCCCCACATTGGCGGGAAATATCCTATTTCGAATCGTTCGCGGATGGGGATTGGGTATACGTGACCGTTCGACAGATAAAAACGGTATATGGCTATCGTTTTGCCGACCGTTCCGCCCGAAGGGATTTTCGACTCGACCACCGTATGGGCGAACAGCACGCGTTTGGCGCGGGAAGCGATGGGTATGGAGAGGGGGTGTCCGATAGAAGCGGTGTCGAAACCTATGAAAAGGGGCGAGCCGGACACGCCGCTGCCTATCTGAAAGGGGATACCGCGAAAGGTCTGGCGGCCTGCCGGGGGATTGACGACTGCCGTGAAAAACGCGGCGTCGGTCTGACACATGGAAGAGATATCCAACGGTTCGTAATCCGGCATGGTCGTTCCCCTGTGCGATGAAGACTATGTTTTCAAGAAGTTGACCGCCAAATCGAGCGTAGCAAAATTTTTCAACAAGGAGTGTAGTTTGGTTACTTGAAGCAAATGTTGGATACGTGGAGTCGTATGGATAAGCACCAGTTGTCCGCCTGCCTTCCGAACGGACTTGAAGGCGGCGATCAACGCTCCAAGTCCGGAACTGTTGAGCAAGGGGACGTCCGCGAGATCGAGGATGATATGATGACGGCCGTTTTCCGAGAGCCGGGTAACGGCGGTATACAGTTTGGCGGTGTCGGTCTCCCCCCATAATCGTCCGCTTAGCCGCAACACGGCCACATCGCCCGTTAAGGTATCCTCGATTTCCATTTACTTCTCCCGCATTTCGATAACCGAAACCATCGAGCCGATAACCGCTTGTGAAGTCTACAAATCCAACAAATCCTTGACATGCGACCGGAAGCGTAATATCTTTCAAAAGATAGAACGTCTGAATTCCCCTGGATATACAAGAACGGTCACCGTGCCGTCAGGAGCTTTTTGATCTCCTGATAGGTAGGAAATCGGTCCTCGGCCAGTTTCGAGAAGATCGGGTGTTCGTCAACTGAAACTTCGAAACAGCCACCGTCGGATGGAATCAGTTCGAGTTTTTCGATATCGTGTTTGAAGTACTCCAGCAGACGAACCGCCAGACCGGCGGCATTTTCTTCATAGCCTCAGTCTGCGCAGTACCTTATCCGTACGATCACTCCCGTCCTCCGGTCCAGGGTTCCTTTGAAACTCCCTTTGACATAGTAACGGACGCCCGGAATGGAGGCAAGGACTTTCTCTTGCGTTTTCCCTTGCTTTGTTGCTAGATTGTGTTATGAAAAAAATCCTGATCACGGACGATGATCCGAACATGCTGGAAATCATCTCCATGGCATTTGAGACCACCGGCGGCTCGTATGAAATCCTGACGGCTTCGGACGGTCGCAAGGCTATGGAAATGGTCAAATCCCACCATCCGGATCTGTTGATTCTGGACCTTATGATGCCCAATGGACACGGCTATTGGGTTTGTCGGGAAATCCGCTCCGACAAGTCTTTTGACACTATGCCGATACTTGTTCTTTCGGCAAAATACTATCCCAAAGACCGGGAAGAAGTGCTAGCCATGGGGGCCAATGCATTTATGACCAAACCCTTTGCGCTTCGGCAAATCGTAGAGCGATCCCGGACTCTTATGAACGAACCTTCGGATATATCCGGATAACATCATGGTGGTGACTTTCTGGGGGGTGCGGGGTTCCATTCCCACGCCCGGCCCCGCAACGTGCCGATACGGCGGCAACACGCCCTGCGTCACCGTAGAAGACGGAAACACGCTGATCGTCATCGACTGCGGCTCCGGTATCCGGGTACTCGGCAACAGCCTGCTCCAGCGTTTTAACGGCAACCCGGTCCATGCCCATATCCTCATCAGCCATACCCATTGGGATCATATACAGGGATTTCCGTTTTTCATCCCCGCTTTTATTCCTTCCAACACGTTTACGATATATGGCGGGGAAGGTGTCAACCACCAGATCGAAGATACGCTCGCCGGTCAGATGGAAAGCCCCTATTTTCCCGTAACGCTCAAGGAAATGGCCGCCACCCTGCAATTCCGGCACATCGACCAACCCGATTTTTCCATCGATCATCTCAAGGTGAAAACCTGTTTTCTGAACCATCCGGGGGTGTCGTTGGGGTATAAGATATCTTCCCCCGACGGCAGCGTGGTGTATTTCTCGGACCATGAGCCGTATTCTCGACTGATGGCCACCCCATCTCGGTTCAAAATCGCCGTAGAAAACGGGCTTTCCGAAGAAGAAAATCTACGTTTCGCTCAAGAGCGCGACGCCGAATACACCCGGTTTTGTGAGGGGGTCGATCTGCTCATCGAAGACTCGCCCTATACGCCGGAGGAATACAAAAATCGAGCCGGATGGGGACACGCCTGTATCGACGACGTCGTCGCCATGGCCGTTGCAGCGCGTGTAAAACAACTGGCGCTGTTTCATCACGACCCGTCTAATTCCGACGAACAAATGGACGGAATCGTAGCGCTTTGCCAGACCCGTCTTATTCCCGACGATTCGAACTTGACCTGTTTTGCGGCGCAGGAAGGACAACGCGTCGTGGTCCCGGCTGAGACGGAGAAATAGACGCGAAATTTTTTACCGCACCCATATTCCCGCTTGACACGGGTATCCCCGGCAGGTATTCTGAAGGGGAAGGAGGGCCCATCCCATGTTGGGTTCATTTGGTGTTACCGAACTACTCATCATCCTCTTTATCATTATCATTCTCTTCGGCGCAAAAAGGCTGCCCGATCTGGCTAGAGGACTGGGGCAAGGTCTTACCGAATTTAAAAAGGCCGCCCGTTCCGAACCGCACGAAGAGGTTGGCCCGGCAGCCAAACCCGGCTCTACCACAGACGATACCAAGTAACCGCCATTTTCAGGAAGGGTTTGGATATGGTTTTGCCGGATCGGCATATCCAGGAGGCCGTCCGCCATGCCTTTCCCAACCCTTTGGATTGCCCTCCGCAGCGGTCTCTCGCACTTCTGCCCTGTCTTGCCGAATCCGTCGGTTTTTTTCAGGTATGCTGTCTGGCCTCCGCCGCCCGCATGGTGACCAGCCATCAGTTTCGCATGGTATACCAAGAAGAGTTTGGGCTTTGGTTTGAAAACGCCGGTGCGTTTCTCTTGGCCCGCGAAGTGCCGCGTGAAATCCGCTCTTTTTTTCTGGATACATGGTGGGACGACCGCGCACCGGGCATCGACCGGTTTACGTTCCACAGCATGCAAGAACTTATCCTGCTTACCTTTATTGCCGAAGAACGCGGCTATTCGGTATGGAATCGGGAGCGCTGCGAGGCTTTCTATTATAGGTTCGACCGATGAAAATGGCGTACCGAGACCAAAGCGGGATACGACGCCGAAGCCCCTTATTCCTTTCAGATCGCGTTCAAATCGCCTAAGCCTTCCACCCTTACGCCACAAAACGATCCAACAGCCTGTTTAGCTTCCCCGCCGCTGCGGGCATCACCCTGACCACCAGCCTCACCCCGTTTGGCTCGTCCGCCCGGAAAATCACGTCGCCCGATTCGTAGACCGTCGCAAGATATCGCGCCTCGGTGTACGGAATCACAAGCCCCAATTCCAGACGTGACCGGTCGATGTATTCGAACACCTTGTTTCGCAGCCGTTCCATATCCGCCGGGTCGAGCGCCGAAACAGCCACCCCGTCGGGATACAGACGCTGCATCCGCTGAAATACGGCGAAATCCTCTACCGCGTCTCGCTTGTTGAATACCGGAATCATCGGGATGTCGTGCACGCCAAGTTCGTCAAGCACGCGTCCTACCGTCTCCATGTGGGCCTCCCACTGCGGATGACTTGCATCGACCACATGAAGAAGCAGGTCGGCGTGAAACACCTCCATCAGCGTACTTTTGAACGATGCGACCAGATGGTGTGGAAGCTTGCGTATAAACCCTACCGTATCCGACAGGAGAATATCCTGACCGCCCGACACGGGGACGATGCGTGTCGTGGCGTCCAGCGTTGCAAAAAGCCGGTCCTCGATCAGCGTACCCGCCTGTGTCAGCGCGTTGAAAACAGTGGATTTTCCCGCGTTGGTATAACCGACAAGGGTGACGCAAAACTTGTCGATACGCCCCTTGCGTTGGTTTTGATAGGCTTCTTCGACGTGCTCCAGCGCGCGCGACAACTGCTCGATACGGCCACGAACCAGTCGACGGTCCACTTCGAGTTGCGTTTCCCCCGGACCCCGGACCCCGATCGCTCCGCCGGAGCCTACGCCACCCGCCTGTCGCGAAAGATGAGACCATTGCCGTGTCAACCGGGGTAGCATGTATTTCAACTGGGCGAGTTCCACCTGTATCCGCGCCTGTTTCGAACGCGCCCGGCTCGCAAATATGTCGAGGATCAGACCGCTTCGATCCAGAATGCGGCGTTCGATCGACCGATCCAGATTTTTAACTTGTGCGGGCGATAGATCGTTGTCGAAGATAACCAGATCGACCTCTTGTTCCTTGCAGATTTCGGCGATTTCGGCGGCTTTTCCCGAACCGATGTAATACGCCGGATTGGGCGAATGCCGATACTGGATCACTTGATCCACCACATAAGCACCGGCCGTATCGGCCAACCGTGCCAATTCACGCATGGACTCTTCCACTTCGTCCGACAAATCGGTATCCGGGCATACGCCTACAAGCAGGGCGCGTTCCTGTGTTTTCGATTGGGTGTCGTGCAAGATGTTTTCCTTTCCGGATGCCACACAACGGCACGGGTCAGGTCGTTTTGCGTGGCATCCCGGCATACCACGCTTCGACGATCAACAGCATGACCACAAGCCAGATCAACGTTTTCCAGATTTCGTATTCGTCGGACTCAGGTGTTTTGCTCGCCGCGGTTAAGACGGATCCCGTGTTGCCGATCCGTGCCTCCGGAACCAGCCGGACGACTTCCTCCGGGGTCAGATTTGCGATATCCGACTCTTGCGTATCGACGTTTACAGCAATGTCCTTTATCGTGCGCGTTCCCGTCAGCAGTCGGTAAACGCCCGGATTCCGGGGATTGGCTATGGTCGCCGTCATGCCGAGATGTGTCGTCTGCACAGCGACCGCCGTCTCCTCTCCCGACGGAGATCGGAGCACGATACCGTCGGAAGGCAAGCCGGGCAGTGCCGTTTCGATCGGCCTGCCTATTTTCCCGTATGCCCGGTCGGCGAGATTGGCAGGGTGTAGATAACGGACGGCGCGGTGCATAAAAGGAACGAAAAAGCCCTTTAGAGCAAGATCGGTCCATCGGGTATCCGTTCCGGCAGTGAGCAAAAGCACGCGCCCGCGTCCGAGACGACCCTCGAGAATCGCCGGAGCGCCGTCGCTATAGTGGGCCAACGCAGTTGCGCCGGAACCTTCGACCAGCCGGTGGTGTGCATAAAATTTGGGCGCGTCTTCGTTTTTTTTCCATGCCCCTTCCAGTCCGGCAAATACGGGATGGCCAGCATCCATGTCCGACAGCCGGACATGCGCCTGACGCTGGCCCGGCGCACCCGACATCCCTTGCACCGCTACGTCGAACACGGGGCGGAGCCATAGCGTTTCGATCTTTTTCAGGTCGCCATCGCCGAGAAACATCAACAAGCCGCCGCCTCGCTCCACAAACCTTTTCAGCGTCTCCGCGTGAACGGCGGACAACCCCGCTCCGGTGTCCACAAGAAGCACTTCGGTTTGCTCGCGGACATCCCCGTTTAACTCGGCGACGGATGCACGCCGCACGTCGATGGCTGTGGTGGCCATTTCGCCGGGGCGGAGCACTTGCTGGACGAAATAGGCCGCGTCATCGCCGGCGATGATATCCACCCAAATGCGTTCGGGAACCTGAAAGGAAAAATAGCCTCGGTTGTCGGCCATCAGGTCATCCGTCTCCGTTTCGACATAGCCCTCGAACCAACCGGATCCTTCCGGGGCAAGCGAGAATTTTACCGATCCGGACTGGCCGGGTTGCGCTGAAAAGGACTGGATGCCGCGTTTTACGCCGTTCAGATAAAGATGGATACGCCGACCGGAAACCGGGGCATCGCTCCGGTTTGTGTAGTTTGCGGTAATGTCCACCGTTCCGCCGCCGACGGAGACGAATTCCCCGACACGGATATCGTCGAGACTTATGTTGGAGAGGTTTTGGGTGGGAAAGGGTACGATCGAAAGCGTTATGGGAGGTTTGACGATCTCGCGTATAGTGGAGTCCGTAAAGGCGTGCCAGTCGTTTCGTCTAAGATCGGTCATAAGATAGACGGTTTTTTGCACGGCGTCGATTTCGGCGAGGAGCGAGCCGGCAAGACCGAGCGCGGCGGCCATGTCACCGGTTCCATAAGAGGGGGTAGCTTTTTTGAGGAGAGAGCTGACATCGGTCAGTGATTGGGTGGGGTGTTCGGGTTCGGCGTGTGCGGGCGTGGCGGTAAAGACGACGACGGCGTAATCTCCGTCACCAAGATCGTCCATCAAGGCAAGGGCCGCCTCCTGAGCCGCGGAGAACGGGGTAGAGACGCCACCTGCGCCCATGCTGTACGAATTGTCGAGTACGATGGCGACCGCCGTTTTCTGCGAGGCCGAAGAACCCAGCCATGCGCCGACAAATCCGCTCAACACGGGGCGGGCAAAAGCAAAAGCGGCCAAGGCGATGATGAGGGTGCGCAGGACGAGCAAGACGATATGACGGAGTTTTACCGCGCTTGCCTGACTGACGGGGAGGCGTTTTATAAACAGGATCGAGCTGAAATCTACCGTAGAGACCTGCTGGCGCTGAAACAGATGGATCAAAAAGGGAATGGCCGCCGTCGCCAGGCCGGCCAGCATTACGATGTTCAAAAACGACATGCGCGCTCCTTCGCTGTTTCTACAATATACCGGTGGATTTGCGGTTCATGCAAACTTATTTCGCTTGACAGAGCCTATAGTGGCAGGTATTTTGGGCATTCGACGACTCTTTTTTCGCTTTCGATCCACTTTTTCGACAGGAGATTCCATGAAGGCGCGTCTGGCGCTCGAAGACGGAACCGTATTCGAGGGCAACGCCTTTGGCGCAAGTGGCGAGAAAAGCGGCGAAGTCGTTTTCAATACCGGCATGGTCGGCTATCAAGAGATTCTGACCGATCCTTCCTACAAAGGTCAGATCGTCACCATGACCTATCCCCTGATCGGCAACTACGGAACCAACCCCGAAGATCTGGAATCGCTTCACCCTCACGTGGAAGGTTTTGTGGTCCGTGAGTATCAGCCCCACGTGAGCAACTGGAGAGCGTCCGAGTCGCTGGATCAATTTTTGGCCCGTCACGGCGTGATCGGTATTTCGGGCATCGACACACGCGCGCTGACCCGTCGGCTCCGTGTAGACGGGGTCATGAAAGGCGTCATTTCTACCGGCACGTCGGACAACGACCGGTTGATCGAAAGCGCCAGAAATTCGCCCGGATTGGTGGGGCGAGATTTGGTAAAGGAAGTGACGACCCGTACCCCGTACCGCTGGATGGATGATCGCCGACATCCTGTGCAAAACGAGCGGATCGACCCGTCGGCTCTATGGGCTTCTTTTCCCGATACCTTGCCTTATCGTGTGGTGGTTCTCGATTACGGTGCCAAACACAACATTCTGCGCAGTCTGGCGCACCGAGGCTGTCGGGTGGTGGTCGTACCGGCCGATTGTTCGGCGGACGAAATCCTGCGGCTCGATCCGGACGGCATCATGCTTTCCAACGGACCGGGCGACCCCGGCGCCGTGGAATACGCCATCGCCGAACTTAAACGGCTGATCGGCAAAAAACCGGTCTTTGGCATCTGTCTGGGGCATCAACTTTTAGGGCTGGCGCTCGGCGCGCGTAGTTTCAAACTCAAGTTCGGACACCGGGGCGCCAACCAACCGGTCAAACATCTGCCGCGCAACAAAGTCGAAATCACGTCCCAAAACCACGGCTTTGCCATAGATACGGCATCGCTCGATACTACCGTCGTCGAACCGACGCATATCAATCTCAACGACGGAACGCTGGAAGGAATGCGTCACCGCCAGCATCCCGTATTCTGCGTCCAGTATCATCCGGAGGCTTCTCCCGGACCGCACGACGCCGATTATCTTTTTGACGAATTCGTAGATCTTATCCGGACACACCGATAGTTTGCCGGCTCGGCCGTCTATCGTCGCGTTTCCCCGATCCGGCTCGCCACCTACAAAGACTTACAACCGCGGAGGAATGCAAGCATGCGTCGCTCGATCAAACACGTTTTGTTTCTGGAACCCAAATCTTCCCATCTGCACGTATACTCCGACGCTTATATACCTCGCATCGGAAGCCTGATGCTTGCTACCATCCTGCGTAACAAAGGGTACGGCATTCGGGTCATGCTCGAAGAAGTGGAACGGGTCGATACCGCGGCTTTTGCCGAGTCCGACGTGATCTGTATTTCCAGTCTGACTTCCACCGCGCCGGGCTCGTATCAGTACGCCGATTTTATTCGCAACGTCTACCCCGACAAGATCGTGCTCATGGGCGGGACGCATCCGACCTTTATGCCGGAAGAAGCCCTCGAACATTGCGATTTTGTCGTATGTGGCGAAGGCGAGGAGACGCTTGTGGAGTTGCTCGAATGTATCCAAGCAGGGGCCGATTTTCGCAATATCCCCAACCTTTCGTGGAAGGAAAACGGTCGCGTTTTTAGCAACCCGCAACGCCCCAAGACCGAAGACCTCGACGTTTTGCCTGTCCCGGACTTCAACCTGATTCCGCGCGGCAAGATGGACATCATGTCGATCCAGACGCAACGCGGGTGTCCATGGGATTGCAGTTTCTGCACCGTGACCAAACTTAACGGTCACAAACTGCGCGGTCATTCCGTGGAACGGGTGCTCGACATGATGGAAACGTATCTCAAGCATCCCGACCTTGTGTATCTGTTTTTTGCCGACGACATTTTCAACGTGCCGGTCGAGCGAACCATGGCCATCATGCAAGGTATGATCGACCGAAAACTGCGAATACCTTGGGCGGCTCAGATGCGTCACGAAGTATCCAAACAACCTGCGCTGTTGAAAAAAATGCGCGAAGCCGGCTGTGACCGGATCATGGTAGGGTTCGAGTCGATAGACGAGACGGCGCTCGAACTGTACGGGAAAAAGGAAACCGCGCGCGATGTGGAACGCGCCATCGACTCGATACACGAACACGGAATCGATATTCACGCCATGTTTATCGCCGGCGCGAATTCGGATCGACGTGAGACCATCGAATACCAGTTCGATTTTGCTCGTCGCAAAGGTCTCGCCACCTCGCAGTGCATGATTCTTACCTATCTGCCCGGTGCGGACGATACGGTTCGCTACAATCTGCAAGGCGGTGATTATCTGAGCCGCGACTGGAGCCATTACGACGGGCACCATGCCAATCATCTGCATCCCAACATGACCCGCTTTGAGTTGGTCAACACCGTGATGAAGGGCATGCAAAGCATGTACTCGCCCGGACGCATTACAAGCAAGTTTATCAAGGCTGGCGTGAGTCTTTTGAAATTCGACAAACGCGAAGCCGCCCGACAATTGCGCAACGGCCTGCTTCGGCTTAACGGACACTCCATCCTCAATCGGTGGTTCAAGGAACACGTCGAATATATGCACGAGTTGCGGGCCGAAAACATTTCGCTCAACCCGGATCGATACAAACGTGTCCTGCTGGCCGTATCCAACGTGGATGTAAGAGGTGTGCTGCACGGCTTTCTGACGGAAATGGGTGTGCGGGTCGAGGTGTTTAGCGAGGAGCATCTGGCCGGAATACGGGATTCCGATCTGGTGGTTATGGCCAACGAAACCGTCGAGGAAATGCGCAAACGGGTTCAAAATCTCCATATCTTTCCCGTCTACGACAAAAATACACGGATGGACCGTACGCTGACCCAACTTGGTATTCTGTTTACGGAGAATATCGACAAGGTGCGGGAGGCCATTTCGACGGTGCGTATTCAGCAGGCTGCTCTGACTCCGGCGTCCGAAGGATAGGCATGTTTCGGTGACGATAGGAAAATAAAAAAAGCGTCCGTTTTGTTTAGGACGCCTTTTTTATTTCAAGTTATGCCGGATACAAGCGGATAGACTTATCGTCCGAATATGCCACACAGCGGCGTCAGATCGGCACATCCGCCTGTAGCTACAAAGGGGAGAAACGTTTTTTCGTAATGGGACAAGTCGTGGGCAAGCGGAAACAGGGGGTCTAGCGAGAAGTCCATGATTTGCCCGCCGGCTTCTTGGAGGATCAGCCCGCCGGCTGCGATGTCCCACAGCTTGGTGGAATCGGCAAACGCCCCGTCGAGCCATCCGCAGGCGGTATAGCACAGATGGAGCACCGCCGATCCGAAATTGCGGTATTCGTCAAAACGCTCTAACATGGCAAGGATATGAGGGGGAGCGGCTCCGATAAACCGGGAAGAGTAGCCGAAAAGCGAATATTCGGTAAGCGGCACGGTTCGGACATAAATCCGGACGTCGTCTCGAAAAGCGCCGTGACCGCACACCGCGTGAAAGAGTTCGTCTCGGGTCGGGTCGTACGCCACACCGACATGGGGACGACCGTCTTCAAGCACGCCGATGGATACGCAGTAGGCC
>VGJU01000016.1 GCA_016867335.1 Candidatus Zixiibacteriota bacterium
GCGGGGTGATTACAAAAGGTATACCGCATCTGCGTGCCGTTTCACAAGACAGATGACTCAAGTATTCGGTTCCCACCAGCACGTTGTGTATAAGGTCGATTTGGTGTGTGCGTACGTAGCGCTCCAGATGTCCGGCAAACAGGGAAGCGTAAAGCCGGTAGCCGAGGGGTTTGGTCGTCGGATAATGGTACAACCGCGCCGCCGGAGCCAGCAGAACCCGGGCCGCACGACCGACCCCCAAGAAGTGAACCCGTACGGGGCCGTCCTCAAAGACATCTGTCCGAACCGCTCCGGTGGTACAGGCCCGAATCGGGTCCACCCGCTGGCGATCGGTGTGCGCGACGACCGAAACGCTATGACGTCCGGAAAGCGCGTGCGCTATCTGTCGAACGTGAATTTCAGCGCCTCCGATAGCCGGATGACAGCGCGTGATTGTATATAGGATATTCATGGCAGGTCACGGCATAAGATCGATCCGGTATATCTCGATATGGCTTGCCGGATCGAAAAAGACTTGAGAAAAGCGCTCTGGAAATTTTTCCAACACCGGTCGCTGATACAGCTCTTCGAGTCCCCTCCGCTCGTTGGACACCCGGCGAGGTTCGATTACGAAATACTGCGCCCCGGTGGTCGACAGGTAGTTCATTACCTGCTGAGGATCGTGAGACATGAGCGGGGCGATCGTTTTTCGACCGGTATACAGAAACAACCCTAAATGATCAAAGCCGACGACAAGGCTGTTGGGCGGTGTTTCGTTTTTAATCCACCCATAAGCAAGCGCGTAAGGATCGTTTGTTCCGTTGGTCCACCAGCCTTTTGCAAGACTATCGGGCGCTCTAAGCAGACACGCCACAAGCATCAGACTTAGGAAGGCATAAGACAAACCGATGCGGGGAAGCCGAAGGGATATCCGCGAAAAGGTGTAGGAGATGCCCGTATAGAGATAATACAACAGAAGGGGGGTGACGGGTGCCATGTATTTCCATTGGATTCGATTATGCCAAAGTAGGAGCATGGCAAAATAAGCGAACATATAGAGTTCGGGCATTCGAAGACCGGAACGAATCCGTCTCCAGAATCCGACGACGAGCAGACCGGACAGACACAGTCGTCCGACGACGAGAACGGGGTACATCTCTGCCCCCTGAAAGCCTTCCACGACTCTTTGGCTACCCAGTAACGGAAACAAATGATTGGGTATGGTCTCCGAAAGATACGAGACTGCATTCGATACCATTCGGGCGATCAGTCCTTCCGGTCCGATGCGTCCCATTTCGGGATTTTCCAGATCGGCGAGCCAAAATTGTCCTCTGTATTCGGGCGTTCCTACCAACACGCTTTTGAACAGCCACGGAGAGGCGAGGATCAGAAATCCTGCGATCGCCCACGCGGCGGCGTACCAACGCCGCCGAAGCGCCAACGTGGCAACGACCGCCATGACAAGTCCTATGCCGACGCTGCGAAACAGATAGGCCCCGGTCATCATGACGACTGCACCCAAAAGCGTGTTGCGGTGGACGTTGGATTGTCCGTTGGGCAGGGCGCGGTCGAAAAAGAGAAACGTAGCCATGGTAAAGGCGGCATATCCCATCTCCGCGATGACCGCACCTGCAAAGCGGACGGTTTCCGGGTTGAACGCTATGAGCGCCGTCATCAGCAGGGCGGCGCTCGGTTCGAAATGCCGGCGAAGCCACAGCCACGACAGATAGACAAAACACAACGCAAAAACGGTCGATACCAGTTGCAACGGAATGGCGTTGGTCGGAGGATCGGGAAAGAGCCACAACACGGGCACGAGAAACAGCGAGTGCCCCGGTGGAAACTGGGTAGCAAGTGGAGCGTCGGGGTCGCTGATCATGCGAAGGCCTTGGCCGGTCGCCATGGACTTGGCGGCTACGAGGTGAATGCCGTCGTCTATGCTGTGGCCGGTACTGGGAGACAGACTGCCCGTGTAGAGGATGGCGGCGCACAGCAGCATGAGTGAAACGGGCCATGCGGAATGGTAGAACGACGACGGAGCGTGTCCGTCCGATAGGGTTTTAGACATAAGAACGATTTTTTTTGATCACCCCGAAATACAGAGCCAGCATCCGGGGCGCAAGACACAACAACCAGACGCGCTGTAAGGCAAGACCGGCCAGCGCATTGACAAACTCGACCGGACGCCGTCCGGACATGCGAAGACTTGATGCGATCTGACCGGGAAGATACCGAAGTCCTATGGAAATAAAGATGACGTGCAGAGGGTTGTGTTTTTTGGTTTGCAGATATCTCTGGGGATGGTTGCGATAGAGCAGGATCTCGACACCATAGGTCTCCGGATGCCGGACAAATTTCAGAAAGGAACGCGGAACCGGGGGGTGCAGGATCACCATTTTTTCGTTAAACACCATACGGCCCCGTTGCATCATACGCCAGGCCAGATCGACGTCTTCGTTGCCATAGAAAAAACGGGTATCGAACCCCCCCAGTTCGGTTAACGCTTGCCGACGATAGGCCACGTTGCAACTGGCGTAACACTCGCCGTTTCCTTCTACATAGTGGGTAAACGGGGTTCTTAGTTCATGCTGGGTGACGGTTTTTCCTTCCATACCAAGCACATCGGGTTGTTCTTTGAAGCATCGGAGGATATGCCGAACCCAGTCGGGTGCGGCGATACAGTCGTCGTCGGTAAAGGCGATGCAATCGGTTGTCGCTACGGCCAGACCGGTGTTGCGTGCGGCAGCCGGCCCTTGGTTTTTTTGTACCATCCATCGAAAATTCGTATGGGTACAGCAGAAGGCTTCCAAATACTCGTGCGTATGATCCGTAGAACCGTCGCTCACGACCAACACTTCGAAATGGTCCGGGGCAACGTCCTGATCGGCCAGCGATTCGAGCAGACGCGCCAGAAAAGCGGGACGGTTGTATGTGGGAATAACGACGCACAGAGCGGGAAGGGATGGCATGCCGATTATCCCGTAAGAAGGAAACCTTTTGCGTAATTTGCATCAAAACGCCGCACAAGGATTACCATAGCGTTCGCAACCGGTGTGCCCAGATCATGAAAATCATCATGAGACCCAATCTGAACGCTTTGATTTTGCTTCCGGTAACCGACGAGCGGCCTACACGTTTACGGTAGTTTACGGGGATTTCCACCAGACGAAGACGGTTGGTGATGGCAAGCAGTGTCATTTCCAGACCGAAATGCGAGGTGCCTACGGTAAATTGATTTTCGAGCCGCCGAAGGCTGTCCCGGTGGATAAGTCGCATGGTACAGCCCACATCGGTAAGCAGGGTGGTGTTGAACAGAAATTCCACCATTTTGGCTACGGCCCAGTTGCCCCACTTGAGAAACCATCCCATATTGGCCCCTGCCCAGATAAACTCGCGGCTGGTTCTCGTGCCGAGCACGTATTCGAAATCGTCGGCATAAGCCAGCAGTTTGATGACGTCTCCGCCGGAAAACGTACCGTCCGGCTCCGAAACGATAATAAAATCGCTGGCAGGGTCCGCTTCCTGAAACCCGCGCCGTATGGCATTTCCGTATCCCTGTCGGGTTTCGAACACCTGTCTTGCCCGCGTACGGGCCACTTCTTCCGCCGTGCCTTCCGCCGCGTTGTTGTTGATCACCACGACTTCGTCCACATAGCCGTTGGCAAAAAAATCTTCGATAGCCTGATAAATCGAGTCTTTTTCGTTATACGTGGGAAAGATGACTGAAATACGTTTTCCGTTCCACATAGGAGGCGCGAGGAGGATAAGAGGACGGTTTTTAAAACCCGCCCGGCGTGGTATGGGTGTGCGACTAGAGTGTCAGGTCGGTCTGTCGACGAATTTTTTCCCAGTGCTCGCGCATCCAAGCGAGCGTTCGCTCCAGCCCTTTTTCGAGCGGAGTTTCAGCCTTGTATTCGAGCAAGGTCTGCGCTTTCCGGATCGCCGGTTGTCGGTGGGTGACATGGTCCCATGCGCGACGTCCGGCCAGTGTGATCCCGGCGTCGTTGCCGGTCAGCCGATTGACCTGCTCAGCCAGTCCGAGAATGCTTACCGGTCTTCCTGCGGCGAGATTGAACTCTGCGCCCGATATTTCGTCGTGTTCGGCAGCCAGCAGGGTTCCGTTAACGATATCGGCAACATAGCAGAAATCTCGTGTTTCATCCCCGTTTCCGGTAACGACCAAGGGGTTGCCGAGCAGGGCGGTGTACAGAAAGTTCGGGATGACGTTTCGGTATCTGCCCGGACGCTCTTTGGGCCCATAGCAGTTGAAATAGCGAAGGCTTACCGTGGACAGCCCGTGAAACGAAGTAAAAAAACGAGTATAGTGTTCCCCCAGCAGCTTTGTCATGGCATAGGGCGTGCCGGGATCGAACACGTTGGCAGACTCGTCCATCTGGCCGTCGCAGTTGCCGTATACGCAGGAAGAGGAGGCATAGACAAAGCGCCGTACCCCGGACCGACGACAGCGTTCGAGTATTTTCAGAATACCCAGCCCGTTGGTCAACAAATCGCGTTCCGGATGGTCTACCGAGTTTTTGTTGGCAAAATTCGCGGCCAGATGAAACACCACGTCAAAAGACCGGGTAAATATCTCGTCGAGCGGAGCGTCTTGCGCAATGTCCGCCTCAAAAAACCGTTCGTCGGGTATGTCGGGTACGTTGTCTCGATAACCCGAACTCAGGTTGTCGACGATCCATACCTGACAGCCCCGAGCGGACAGCGCATCGACAAGCTGGCTTCCGATCATGCCGGCACCACCGGTCACAAGGACGTTTGCACGATTAATGTTCATGGGCCGTCCGCGCGGTAAGACGCTTGACGCGAATCAACAGCCTCGCGTATTCCACCAGCGTTTTGAAAATTTTCATCTTACTGTCCCCCGCTTTTAGATCGTATCGGAGAAAAAGCGGCACTTGCACAATTTTCGGTTTCAGCGGTTCCAGTTTGAGCAACAGTTCCAGAATCGCCGCAAACCCCCGTGCTTCGAGAAACGGCGTATAGCGGCGTATCGCCTGCTGGAGAAGCCCGATTCGATACAACCGATAAAAACTGGTATAGTCTTTGATGCCAATGGGAAACAGCGCCATAAAGGTCCATCGGGCGCCATGACTCAGCAGACTGCGATGCCAGGGTACACCCGCTTGACCGCCTCCGGGTACGAAACGCGAGGCGATGACCATATCCGCACCCGAAGCGGTAGCTTCCAGCATGGATAGAATCAAATCCGGATTCTGCGTGTTGTCCGCATCCATGGTAACGACCATGTCTTCCGGCCCGTAATGCGCGCAGGCATATTGAATGCCGGTGGAGATAGCCTGTCCCGCCCCCCGGTTTACTTCGTGCGTCACCAAGGTAACCGGCCATTGCGCCGCCAACGCGGAGACGATGGGACCGGTCCCGTCCCGGCTCCCGTCGTCCACCACGACGACATGGTGGTCGGTCTGCGCCAGTGACTTGCCGATACGTTCGATCAGCTCGCCTATGCCCTCCGCCTCGTTGTATGCGGGGAGTACGACAACAACCACCGGAACGACCCTTTCTCTTATCGGATAAGCTGGTACACGGCGATGCGCGACGAGTCGGCCGGCTGCCGGAAATGATGAAACCAGAGTTCGGGGCGGTTGTCCCACAGCGCATTCGGGTAGGGCAGGTCGATCTTTCGGTACGAGGTTTCCAACAAAGTACGGACCTCCGGCGATGGCGCAACATGATAGCCCGGATGCAACACAACCCAGTCGGGACGTATACTCGAGTCGCTCAGAAGATGCTCTGGAAGCAAAGCCATCGGTGTATAAAACATGAGAGGAACGGACCCGTAGTCGATGATGACCGTATCGTCTGGCGTTCCGTACCGGTTCAGATAGGTGGAAACGCCTTCTATCACCCCTTCGTAGGGGTGCGTCAATTCATGGAAATACTCCAGCGGATACGAACGAAACCGAGCCAGTTTTTCTACAGCTTCGTCGATCACCACCATACGATGAAACCATGCACCCTTCGGGGGCAGCAGGCGGTTTATGCCGGTCCGGACCGCCCACGGCGATTCGCTTAGAAAGACACCCGCTTCGTACGCCGAAAAAGGCAACATGCGTAACGCTGCCGCCGGAAGCGCATTAAAAATACTGGTTCCCCATGCCAGCGCAAGACAAACGACGGCAAAACGGGGAAATCGCCCGAAAAGTCGGTAAAAACACAACACGACACCCACAATGACCAACGGAGCCAAACCGGACATGTAACGTATTTCGTCCGAAGGGCTTAGCAGAGCCAGTGTGAGAATTACGCCGGCGGGCAGCATCCATACGAGGTGTAGAGGCGGGTGTTCAACAGGGCGACAGACCCTCCGAATACCCTGTCCAAGCGCGGCCAAGAAACAGGCAGCGGTCAGATAAGGAAAAAAAGGGAGATTGATTGTGGCTCCCGCCATGACAACGCCTCCTGCTAAGCAAACCCATCGCCAAAACCGTTCCGTACGGTCGAAGGCCAACCATCTGACTATCGACAACACCAGGGGAGCGGTAAAATTTTCGAAAAGACGCGCGCTCAACGTCCCCAGATAGGTTCCTACCTTCTGAAGACTGAACCATGCATAGCCGTGTGTCCAGAATTTTGCATACAGCACCCAGGGGACCGTTCCGGCCAGAAAAACCGCTCCTGTCCATGCGACGGTAGTCCATGGGATATGTCGGCGGTACACCGTAAGCCAGTGTATCCCAAGTCCGATCAGGGTGCCAGCACATACTACGTAGTGGCTATGAAAAAGGGCGATCGCCGCGAGGGTAAAATAAATACCGGCATAACGCCGCTTTTCACCGAGACCCAGATAAGCCCACACCAGCAAAAGGGTGGCGAGGATAACCAGGGCGTAGTATCGGGATTGCCGGAAATACAGCAAAAAGGGAATGCTGAGGGTAAGCAGCCACGGCGCGAGCGCCTGAACCCGAAAATCCGGTGTGAGACGACGCACGACCGCCGGATAAAGCCCGATGGCGGCAAGTCCGCAGAGTACGAAAGGTAGCCGCGCGGTAAACGTATCGACACCAAACACCAGAAAAGAGGCCGCGCATACATAATACTGAAGCCACGGCAACACCACTTCGGCGTACGCTTCGTTGTGAAGCGTCGGATAATAGGCCATCAGATTCCGCCCGTCAAACATGCGGGGATAGCCGTAGGTAAGGATGTTCTTGCCAAGTACCGCCGTCTCTGCCTCATCCATCCACAGATAGGTTTCATCCAGGTTGGGAAAAAGCAGAAGCGCGCCGACGAGCATCAGCAAAACCGTCCGAAACCGTTCGTAAGGGGGTGCCCCCGCAAGCATCGCCATGATAGAGCCAACCCGTGCGGTGTTCATCCCTTTCCCGCTGCTTTCCGATATATTTCCATCGTCCTTTCCGCAGTGTTGGGCCATGAAAACTTTTTTACATGTTCAAGCCCTTGGCGTATCAGGGTGTTTCGCCAGCCCCCATCGTCCAGTATCCGTTGCATGGCCTCAGTCAACCCTTCGACGTCTTCCGGTTCGATCAGCACCCCGGCATCCTGGACCACTTCGGGCAGCGAACCGCGCCGAGAGGCGATAACCGGACACCCGCACCGCATCGCCTCGACTACGGGCAGACCAAACCCCTCGTAGAGCGAGGGAAAGACAAACAAAGCCGCCCGGTTGTACAGCGCTACCAGTTCGGGGCTTTCGTTTTGCAATCCGCTGATAAACCGTACCCGGTCTTCTTTTCCTGCTCCGGAAAGACGGTCGGTCAGCGAAGCCGGATAGGTCTCTCTACGCCCGACAAGCGCCAGATGCACCGACCGAGGAAGACGGTTCCATGCTTCGACAAGCAGTTCTATGTTTTTGTGTACGTTGTAGTTGCCCACGTAGAGGACAAACGGGTCGAGCAGGTTGTATGGGCGCAGGAGGTTTTCGGCGACCGAGGGTTCCATGATGTGAAAATGTTCCCCCGGCGCCATGGGGATGACGTCGATACGCTCCGGAGGGATGTCCGCATATCGCGCCATGTCCTGCCGCGTGTTGTTCGATACGGCGATCAGACCCGCAGCCTTTCGTAATGCCTTGATCTGCCAACCGAATGCGCGTGCGTCCGCGATAAAACGAAAATGCGGTATGATAAACGGATGAAGATCCTGTACCGTGACGACCACGGGGCAGGGTTGGACAAGGGGGACACCGAGTTCCCAGACCTGTGTAAGCGCGCCGGTGGCGTGAAACACGTCGAGACGGCTCCGCCACATATCTATCGGCAACAGCGTCTGTTCCCAGAAGGCAATATGCGAAGAGGGCGGACGACGGATACGTACGGTATCGAAAATCTCGAAGCCGGGCACTGGGACGCCGTCGAGCGCAAAATACCGCCACTCGTCCGTGTTTTCCAGTTGCATTAAATGACGAACAAGATGATAGGTGTAGGTTCCGATCCCCGCTCCTCGATGGGCTGTCTGGAGCGGGCGTAGATCAACGCCGATACGCATGAGGAAACCAAAAAACGAGGTTATACACAATGCCTCCATCCAGTAAGAAAAGCCGATTGAACACTATGCTGGCACTTGCCGGACGAAACGCCGGTTTCTCTTGTCTGTCAGCGCGTCGACCAGAGACAGACCGTATGCCATCCATACCGAAGGGGTATATCGGCGTTTTATCAGATCGGTCAGGAACAACGCCGGAAATAGCCGGAAGGCATACAGCACCGCCACCTTGAGCATGGCCCCTCGTCCGAAGTGTTTTCTTACTACGATAAGCCAATTTCTGTACCAGTAGTACTGTCCTGCCGGGTTTCCGCGTCGCTTTCGGTCTTGCAGGTTGATGCTGGCCGAAACCCGATGCCACACCCCCACCTCCGGGACGACGACGCAACGATACCCGTTTTTTTGCGCGCGAAGCGACCAGTCGAAGTCTTCGTGGATCATAAACAGACTGGCATCCAAAAGTCCTGTTTCCCGGATTGCGGAGACACGCAGGAGCATGGCGCACCCCACGACGGCGTCCACGTCGTAGGGTGCGGCGGGAAGTGCTTCGACCGGTGCGCCGCAGTACATAAGACTCGACGTCGTATTTTCGATCGACAGACCGAACAGGCGTCCTTTGCCTATGGCCAGTCCGGCGCACCACAGCGTGCGGGGTGCATCCGCATAGCAGATGGCAGGGCCTGAGACGGCGATACGCTCATCTTTTTCCATGGCGGCGACTAGTATCTCCGGTAGATGGGAACTGACCGTCGTATCGTTGTTCAGAAGCAAAACATAGTCGGCGGTGTCGAGTACGGCCCGAATTCCGATGTTGTTGCCTTCTGCAAAACCCGTGTTGACCGGATGGGCGATCAGTCGTACCATGGGAAACTGCCTACGTATGGCCTCGACCGAGCCGTCCTCGGAGCCGTTGTCAACTACGACCACCTCCAGCGGCGCATAGGAGATCGCTTCTGTAGACTTGAGACATGCAAGCGTATCTTCCAGACCGTTCCAATTTAAAATAATAAGCGCAACACGCGGTTTAGCCGACATAAGGCGTTTTGTCTGAATGTTTTTCGTGTGTCCGTGGTCGCCAGTCTACCGTGGCAGCATGGGCAGAAACCAGCGCTCGAACTCCGCGTCGTCGATGCGCCGACTGCGTTGCACTTGTCGTCTTTTGACAAACATCCGAGGGATTTTTCGGTACGTGTCCCATTTCATCCTTAGCCAGCGTATCTCTTCACGCCGTAGATGGGTTTTCCAGAAGACAAATTCCTGTTTTAGAAAAGGGAGTAGTCTGGGGCGAAGAAACGGGCCTGGGATTCCTTTGATATATAGCCAGACGATGTTGCGGAAGAGGTGGTATTCGGTAAAAAAGGGGAGCGACTTGCTGGTGCCTCCGGAAACATGGCGACAGACGGCGGAGGGGATATACAGGCACTTCCATCCGGCAAGACGGGCACGCCATGCCAGATCTACGTCTTCGTAGTAGGCAAAGAAATCTTCGTCGAACCCTCCGAGAGTTTCGAATACCATCCTGCGGTACAGTCCCGCCCCTGCGTTGGGGCCGAACACTTCCTCAACCCGGTCGTACCGACCGTCGTCCGGCTCGCCTCCGCCCCGGTCCGTCGGCATGTGATCTTTTGCACCGATACCGGCGTTTACGATCAAGGGCGGTTCGTCGAAACTGATGATTTTGGGGGCGCAGGCATAGATTTCCGGATGCCCCTCAAGCGCTTCCACAAGCGTGCTGATACAGTCGGGGGCCATCTGGGTGTCATTGTTTAGCGTCATGACAAAAACGCCGGACGATGCGGAAATCCCGATGTTGTTAGCTTGTGCGAATCCTCGGTTGGTGTCGAGCGCAATAAGACGGACGTTTGGAAACCGTTCTTTTACCAGTTCGACCGAGCCGTCGTGCGAACCGTTATCGACCAGAATCGTTTCTATGTTCGGATAACGCTGGGTCAGAACGGCCTCGAAACAGCGCGCCAGATATTCCTTGCGATTCCAGTTGACCACCACCACAGACACCCGCGGTCGTTCCGCCACGGCTACAACCCCCGAGAAAAAAGACAGTCTCGGCAGACTTCCGGAAGCCCTATACCCGTCTCGTTGGCCTTGCGAAACGCCGTATAATCGGGTTTGTTCCAAATGCTCAAAAAATCTTCTTCGAGCAAATTTCCCATCGTCGCTTCGTGGGCAAACTTTTTCTGTCCCTGAAACACGTATTCGTACGGATGAAAAAGATTGCAACAGGGGCGCAGATTGCCCTCCCATGTAACGACAAAATGTTCGTGGGGGCGGTAGCTGCACGGACCGGGTTCTTTCAGGATAAATCCCGGCAGTTCAAGGTTGATGCCGAGTTCAGCGGCCGTTTGTTTGGCTTTTTCTATGGCCTCCTTCTCCTCCGGGTTTATGCCGTTGTATAGCGGAAGCGTCCGCTCCATCTCCTCGTTCCATGTAAATACGTTTTCCGCGTTGAGCGTAGGAATCTCGAGTTCATGACAAAGACGCACCACATCCGATAGTTCCCGGACATTGGTTTTCATCAACACCATACCCATGGCGATCCAAGGGCGCTGAACATTGAGTGCCTTCTTAGCCTCGATCAGACGCCGGATATTGCGTTGCACCTTGTCAAACCGGGCATTTACCCGGATGGATTCGAATGTCTCCTTGGTGCCGCCGTCTATGGAAAAGGCTATGCTGTCGAGACCGGAGTCGATGAGTTTGTGTGCGATTTTGTCCGTCATAATCGTGCCGTTGGAAGTCATGTTGACCCCGACGAACTTCGATTTGGCATGGGAGATGATCTGGTCGATCTGTGGGTGCATCAGGCTTTCGCCGAGACCGATAAAGTTGACGTTTCGGATATAAGGGAAGATGGCGTCCGCCACCTTGTGGTACGTCTCCATCGGCATCAGTTTGAGCGGTTCGGGTGTAATGCCCTCCTGGCGGGGGCAGGTGATGCAGTCCAGGTTGCATACGGCGCTTACTTCGATCCATGCCGAGTCGAGTGGGCGACGAACCGCTTGTCTTTGACCGAAATAGACCCGGCGTTCTTCCGGGTCTCGAAGCAGTTGCGCCGCACGTTTGAGCTTTCTTGTCAGGTCCACCATGTATCTATCCTTGATCGGTCCGCAGTGGGGTTTGTGCGCTGGGTTCAGGCGTTGACCGGTGTTTCGGCGTGTGTGTGCGTCTCGGTCTTTGGCGCTTCGCCGTAAGCGTGTCCGCGCGGCAGAATGCGGGTCAGATTCTCCTTGCACAACACCCGGTGCGAACATTTGTCGCAAAAATCGATCATCTCCTCACCGGTCAAGAGCGAACGGCGAAGCTGTTTCATCTGCGGACCGTTCCAAATGTCCTTCCATGAAGTCTCGTAGAGGTTGCCGACCTGAATAGTGTCGGCATAAACCGCTCGGCAACAGGGACGCACCGCCCCGTCCCAGTTGACCCACAGCGAATCGAAGGGGAAGTGGCAGAAATATTCGGTTTTGTCAAGCGGTGGAAGCACCAGATTGACACCCACCTCTTTGGCGCGTTTGCGCGCGATTTCGAAATGGGTCTGCGCCAATTCCACATGATTGAACAAAAGTTCTTCGATCAGGTAGTCGGCGTGGGCTTCCATGTGCGCCACGTACATGTTTTTCACATTTAGAGAAGCGGCGACATCCACCAGTTCGACCGTCTCGTGGACGTTTTTGCGCATCGCTACCATGGCAATCGAAACTTCCGGCTTTGTCACCCCATATTCGGCTTTGACTTCGTGGAGCGTTTTGATGTTTTCGATAAGTTTTTCGACCGGGATGCCGCGAATTTCCTTGAACGTGCTCGTGCCGTCTATGGATATTGCGATTTCGTCGGCGCCTAGTTGGACCAGTTTTTCGCAGTTTTTTCGCTTGAGCAGTACGCCATTGGAGTTGAACGTCACGTGACAGTCGTACTGTTTGACCCGTTCGAGCATTTTGTAAAACGTTTTGCTGAGTAGGGGCTCCCCGAAGATCTGAAGGATAACCTTGGGCGAATTTTCCAACATGGGAACGATTTTTTCAAACAGTTCCATCGGGATGTCGTCTTCGGGATTTTCCGCTTCGTCCCAGTAGATACGGGCGCAAAACTCGCATTTCAGGTTGCATCGGTTGGTGGGTTCTATGGCGATGACCTTCGGAGGAAACACGTTTACTCCACCGGTCATTCGGGCAATAGGAAACATCAGGTGGTTCCGGAGACGAAGCATGGTTTTGCGTTTCAACTCATGCCGTCCTTTGGAGGAACCAAGCAGTCCCAGTGCTTTTACGGCTTTATGGATCATGGGATAAACCCTTTATATGAAAGGCGACGTGCTCCTCGAATCGCGCGGTAATACAACGACGCCGAACCTCAAACTATCCTGTTTTCCGTACCCGTATGGTCGGTTTTGCATCCTCCCCGGCTGGTCTTACCTTACCATCCGAGAGTTAGGCGCAAGCCCAGCGTTTGTGCAGATACTCCTTGAGTCCTTCCTCCCAAGTTCTAAGCGGTTTTATGCCAAGTGTCCGAATCCGTTTGTTATCGAGTACCCCATAGAGCGGGCGGCGGGCCTTTGCCCCAAAGGCGGCAGTAGAAACCGGCTCGACGACGGCGTCTATCCCGGCTATCCGATATATGGTGCGCGTAAAGTCGTAGTAGGAACAAGCCCCGTTGTTTGTAATGTGCCAGGTCCCGTATGCGTCGGTTTCGATCAGCCGGGCCAGCGTTTCGGCAAGGTCCGCCGTATAGGTGGGCGCCAGAATCTGGTCGCAGACGACGGAAACCCGCCCCCGTTCGCGTCCCAACTTGAGCATCAGATCGACGAAATTATAGCCCTTTCCGCCTCCGCTTTGCTGCTGGGACAGTCCGTAGAGTCCGGCGGTGCGGATGAGAAAATGACGGGGGCATAGAGCACGGACAAGATGCTCTCCCGCCAGTTTGGCCGTCCCGTATACGTTTACCGGGCCGGGCAAATCCTGTTCGTCGTAGGGGTTGTCCGCCGTGCCGTCAAACACGAAATTGGTACTCACATGTACTAGCGTGATCCCCAAGCCCCGGCAGGAAAGCGCGAGGTTGCGAGGGCCGAGTGCGTTGACCGCAAACGTTTTTTCCGGATACGACTCGCATTCGTCCACTTTGTGATACGCCGCCGTGTTGATCACCATATCCGGTCGGTGAGCGGAAAGCACCGTCTCGACCTGATCGGCGTCGGTAATGTCGAGTTCCTCATGACTGCAGGGAACAAGGCTATGCGTGTTGAGTGTATGTTGCAGATCGACACCGAGTTGTCCTCGGCAGCCCGTGATCAGTAGGCGCATGTCGCTATGTCTGCGGTGAATGGGTTTTGGCCGATTTGACACGGTGATAGAAAGCAGATTGTTTGAATCTGAGCATCATCCTTCCGATGCGATCGTCGAGCGGATGGATACTTTGGTCAAGCATAGAGGGCTGGCCGACACGTTTGACCGGATTCCGGCAAAAATCCGCAAGCGGCTTCGCCATTCTGTCCCAGGTAAAACATTCCTTTACCAGATGTCGAGCATTTTGTCCGTATGCCGCGGTCGTGTCCGGATCGTCCAACACTTGGTCGATCACCCGATCCAGTCCGTCGAGGTCCGAGGGGTCGAGCGTCCAGCCTGCTTTGCGGTCGCGGATAGGCGAAGAAAGCTCCGAATAGTCGTTGAAGATGACCGGTAGTCCGCACCAAAGCGAAACGACGGTACGATGCGGAAACGCCAGTTCTCTCTCCACGTTGCGTTGCATCAGGTCTATGGCTACCGAACACTTCAGCGATTTTTCCACATAGGTCTCGAAGGGAAGCAGTCCTATGACTTCCACGCGGGGATGTCGTTCGATTTCCTTGGCCAGGGCCGCTGTATTTCCCGTGGGAAAGGCATAGGAAGGGTGCATGCCCCCTATGAGCACCAGCCGTCCTTTTTTTCGGTATTCCAGACGGTTTACCAGCCGGCGCAGGATAGCGGTCGGATCCTGCCAGGGAAGAAAAAGACCCGCGTGCAAAAAAACGGGTTCTTCCGGGAAGGGCGGCATCCGATTCGGCAGGGCGGGATCGAGTCCCATACAGGCTACGTCGAGCGGCGGTGCGGTCAAATCGTATCCGGCCATCATGAGCCAAGGCAGAAAGTAGTTTTTTTGGACATGCCCTCCGCAAAGAAGATAATCCGCTTTTTGAAGCGCGTTTATTTTTATCCATGGCATCGACACCGGATCCTGAAACCGGCTGTACAGATTTTCCAGCAGATACGGTCCCGTCAAATCGATGACCAGCGCCCTGTCGGGGCGGGGAGTTAAAAGATTCACCCATGTCCACCCAGTAAGCAAAACCACCGTCGGGGCCGCTTGTTCGACGCACCGGTCGAGTTCGTGGTAGGCAAAAGGCAAAATGGCAAGGTCCGACGACGGGGTTGACGGAAGAATGTCGTGCGGAATCGCGTATACCGTGTCGATGCCATGTGCCCGCAAGCCCTGTCCCATGGCCCAAGCGCGCAGCCCCACGCCCGTGGCGGGCTGTCCCTGAAGCGGCAGCGGTTGCCCGCATACAATCAGTACGCGGGGGGAACGTGTATCGGCGGCCATACCTCAGACGGCGACTTCGCGCAGGGTGGCTGTTTTGGCGTTTCCTTCCACCAAATGAAATTCGCTTTTTCGGAGCAACTGACATCCTTCGCAGGCGGACGGAACCACCCCCCTGCCAAATTCGTCCCGGAATGTCGTCCATGTAGACGTATTCCAGATCGTTTCGAACGAGTCCTTGTGGATGTTTCCGAACACCAGACCGGAATTTTTGATATAAGAGCCGTCGGGAATCATACGGGGGGTGGGATGTCCCAAGTTGACGCACGGCGAGATGTCTCCCGTAGCGGCCACATAGACGCCACCCTGCTGCATGGGTACGCAGGTGTTGGTAAAACCGTATTCGAAGGTAGGCAAAAGCAACCGCGCGCCGCGTTCTTCGGCAACCAACCGTGCTTCGTTAAATTTTGCTTCGAGTTCGTCGTAAGGAATAGACGGCTGATCGTCCGAGAAAGTAAACAGAATCTGTTCGACATCATCCGGTTTGGAGACCACATCCTGATTTTTGATGTGGATTTGATCAAAGCCGATATCGCTTGCCAGCTCGACAAACGCGGGTACTTCGGCAAAGTTGGCCCGATTCATGGTAAAGGTGGTGGACAGAAAAGGCCCGTGGTAGGTTGGTGTTTTGTACTCTTCGCGTAGTTTTACGAAGTGCCGAACGTTGTTTACCACTTTGCCGAGGTCGCCGCCGATGCGAATCCCGGAGAACGTCCCCGGATCGGCACCGTCTATCGAAACAAACATCCAGTTGACTTGGGCCTCGAGCAGTTTGCGTCCCCGTTTGTCGTCGAGCAGCGTTGCGTTGGTGATAAACCCTGCCGTACAACCCTGTTCTTTGGAGATGCGGATCATCTCAAAAAGCTGTTTGTGCAACAGCGGTTCGCCCCAGCCGGTCAAATCTACGTTGTCGTAGTTTTTAAGCGCCGGGACCAACTTCATAAAGGCTTCCATGGCAAGATCGCGGGGCTTGTAGTCGTACGAAAGACGAGGACAGGTAACACACAGCAGGTTGCAACGATCCGTCGATTCGATCACGATGGATCGGTAGGGACGCGGTTTGTGGAGCATTCTTCTCAATCGACTGTATATGCCAAACATGGGCGATCTCCTCTCTTCTATATGCTATCCCTTATATTCTATCCCCGAAAAACGGGTACGTATTTTTTTACTTTTCCGATACCGGCTGAAGGAATCTCAATTTTCCCACGTATCGGCGAAACAGTGCCCGGTCGTAGCAGTCTAAATAGCTGGTTTTCAGAACGAAGATGGTATAAAGCGCAAAAAAGATCAGCGCTTCCGTCCCAAACAAAAAGAGCGCCGCAGGGCGATGCGTCGGGTCGAGTAGAGCCACCGCGCCCTGTTGGGTGATAAAAACGAGAAAACCCGCCGCAAGGCTCGCCCCGATGGGCACGGTATACATCCGGTGAAGAAACGGCAGAAGCGGCTGACCGAGATAGGTGTGAAACAGACGGTAAAAATACAGCGCGCATACGGTCAGCGAGACCGTCGAACCGATGCCAGGCCCGTAAAACCCCATAGTATGCACCAATCCCGCGCTAAGTGCTACCGTAAAAACGGCAAGCGCGATTCCGAATTTCATTTCGTATTCCGGTTTGCCCATACCGACAGCCACGCCCGTGGCTACTCCGGTGCTCAGGTTGGCGTAATAACCGATAGTAAGCAGTTGGATCAATCGGGTCGCTTCCGGAGCCAGATGATATTCGGGACCGAGCCACGCCAGCATGATGAGCGGGGCGGCGATAATGGAAAACATGCAGATAGGTGTGCCGATCAGCACGAGATAGCGCGTTCCTCGTTCGTAAAATTCGAGAGACCGCTCTTTTTCGTTTCGCGCTTCGAGTTCCGCCGTGGCGGGGATGACGGCCGATGGAAGCATCAGCACCACGTTGCGTATGCTTCCGATAAACCCGGCGGCAAACGAGTACGGCGTTACCAGACCGACGTGAAGAAACCGGGAGACAAGCAGGCTGTTGAGTTGATAGGTCAACAGATTGGCCAGTTTGGCCACCTGAAGCTTGGTTCCGAAACCGAACATCTGGCGGAACATCGTCCATTCGGCCAGAAAAGGGTTCAGCCGCAAACCGGGCATCAACGCGCTTGCGGCCACAACGGTCACGACGGTGCTGATCACAGCCACTACACCGCTGCTCACCACCAGACCCCGAAGACCATAGCCTCCCTCCAGCGCGATTACTGTCCCCACGACACCTAGCGTGGACGCGCCGATGTTGATTTTGTTCAGCGTGTCCATGCGCTGTAGCCCGATCATGATCATTCCGTATACCGATGTAGCCATGCCCCACCCAAATATGACGATCGAACCTATTACCGCAAAAACGGCCGTATCAAAATTTTCCTGGCCGATACGGTCCGCCGAAAGCCCCAAAAGGGGCATGAGATACGGATACCCTACCACAACCAACGCTACGATGCTTAACGCAAAAAAAACATAAAAAATCAATCCGATATTGAAAACTCTGTTAAAACACGCCCAGTCCCGTTTGGTGTAATACTCCGCAAAGTATTTGTCGAACGACCGAGCCAGTCCAAAGTCCAGAAGACCAAAGTAGCCCGTCAGAATACCTACGACGGACCATACACCGGCGAGATCGTTGCCGATATGATGCCAGGTATAGGGCGTAATAAAAAAGCGTATACCCATACCCCATACCATGCCGAACACGTTGAACAGCGTATTGCGGATGACTTTTCCGGAGAAACTCTGACTGGCCGGAGCCGCGGGTCCGGCGCCGGAAGGTGTAGACGCTTCGAGGGCTTTTTCCATGCGCAGCTACCCTCTTTCCAAAGCGAACGACGCCTCCAGCATCTTTTCCGTGGTCAGGACGACCTCTTCGACATCGGCGGTGCTCATTCCGGGATAAAGGGGTAGGGTAACCTCCTGGCGGGCGACGGATTCCGTGATGGGAAGCATCCCCTCCCGGCATCCAAAGCCTTCCCGATAGTACGAAAACAAATGCGTCGGAGGATAATGAATGCTGGTCTGAATTCCCGCTTCGCGCATACCATCCATAAATCTCTTACGGTCTATCCCTTTTGCCAACAAAACCGGGCAGATATGATGTGATACCGGTTCATCGGGCAGACCGAAAGGGACTTGAATCATAGGGAGACGGACGAGGTTTGTCAAGTACCTTTGCATAAGGTCTCGTCTTCGCTTGTTATTGTCGGCCAAACGGTTAAGCTGTATGAGACCAAGCGCGGAACGCAGTTCGTCGATCCGATAGTTGAATCCAAGACCGGTGACATCATAGGAATGGGCGTGTCCACGTATCCGGTCCCAGGTAACGGTTGTCATGCCGTGCGACCGCGCCCTGCGCATACGCTCGGCCAGCTCGTCGTCTCCCGTTACGATCATTCCCCCCTCTGCGGTCGTCATGTTCTTGTTGGGATAAAAGCTGAAACACCCTATATCCGAAAGCGTGCCCGCGCTCCGACCTCGGTACATAGATCCGGGGGCATGGGAGGCATCTTCGACGACATAGAGACCATGCGCCCGTGCGATTTCCATGATCCGGTCCATGGCGACCGGATATCCCGCATAATGCACCGCCACGATACCACGGGTGCGAGGGGTGATTTTGCGTGCAACGTCTTCCGGGTCGATATTCAAATCGTGAGGACCAACGATATCCGCAAAGACGGGCGTTGCACCCGTATAGAGGACGCTGTTTGCCGTGGCTACAAAAGTCAACGCAGGAACGATCACCTCGTCGCCCGGCCCCACCCCCATGGCGTGATGCGCCAGATGAAGCGCCGCAGTGGCGTTGGTCACGGCCAACGCGTGACGCGCACCGGTAAATTTGGAAAAGGCGTCTTCAAATTGCTCCGTAACCGCCCCCATGGACAACATGCCGGAAGCGATCACCCGTGTGACGCTTTCTATTTCTTCGGGGCCTATGTCCGGCTCGAAGAGTCTAAGTCTCCAAGCTATCTGAGCGATTTCCGTCTCTCGTGTTTTCCGTAAACCGTTTTTTTTCTGCCCTATCCGATTCGTGATCCGTATGGATTCGGCAGATACTGACACTCAACCGTGTTTCTTTTTGGCGACTACATAGACGATATAAGGGCATCCCATGTAAAACCAATCGTGATGGACATTTTCGACGGCAAGATTGTGTGCGTTCAACATCCGGATAATCCGGGGAAGCGTCTGATAGGTGTTCCAGAGCAATTTTTGGCCTGTAAGAAACGAAAGCCAACTGACAGGCAAAACGGCCAGGTATTTGAATTTTCGCTCCGAAAATACATAGTGCAGATACAACCCCAGTCCGTGAAAACCTATCAGTACTCGTCCTCCGGGGCGGCACACCCTAGCCAACTCGCCGATCAGGCGGTAATCGGAGGGGACGTACGAAATCAGCAACGAGGCGATGACCAGATCAAACCGCTCATCCTTCACCGGGATGGCCAGCGCATCGGCATAGAAGAGACGAACACCGAGTTTTTCTACCCCGAGTCTGCGGACCGATGCCAACATCTCTCGGCTGTAGTCGCCACCGACCAGCCGTGCCGGTTGTTCCTCGGCGCACACCTTAAGCCATTGTCCCGGACCACACCCCACATCGAGTACGGAACTGTCTTTTAGCGACAGACCGGTTTGTGCAAGACGCTCGCGGTAAAATGCCAGCCGCTCCGGTGTATAGGCCGACATCACGTAATCGGTCTGCCAGTCGGTTTCCGTGTGCGACATCAACCGGCGGTTCAACCCGACCAGCCACCCGGGTTTCATATATGATACCGGTCGGTACGATACCGGTCTATATGATGGGAAATCCACTGTATGGTGCGCGTTAGACCCTCGTCAAGCGATACCGTCGGCTTCCACCCCAGAAGGGTTTCGGCACGCCGCGCATCGGCAATCAGCCGGCGTACCTCGCTGCGAGGCGGACGAAAACGCTGGCTGTCCTCCACCAAGACGACCTCTCGTCCGATTATGGCGATGACTCGGCGGGCCAAGTCTCCTATGGAGATTTCGTTCCCTGTCCCGATGTTGATCACCTCTCCAACGACTGCGTCGCACGTTCCGGCGCGGACAAAAGCGTCGGTCAGGTTTTCGACGTAATTAAAATCACGCACTGGGGTAAGATCGCCAACCAACACACGGTCTTCCGTAAGCGCCTGGGTGATGAGTGTAGGAATAATCGCGCGTGTCGATTGTCTTGGACCAAATGTGTTAAAGGGTCTGACGGTCGTCACCGGGAGATCGTATGAAAGATGAAAACTTTCGGCGATCTTATCCGCCGCGATTTTGCTGGCCGCATAAGGCGATTGACCCTGAAGCGGATGGGCCTCGTCGATCGGTGCATACCGTGCCGTACCATATACCTCGCTTGTCGAAGTATGAACAACCCGGACCCCACCCTGCTTCCGAGCGGCCGTCAGCACGTTCAGCGTTCCCATTACGTTGGCCTCGATCACCTCGCGCGGATGCACATACGAATATGGAATCGGTATGATCGCGCCTAAGTGGTAGATGACGCGCATATCCTTCGCCGCCTGCTCTACCGCGTCGGCGTCGCGCAAATCGCCCTGTACGATTTCCATCCGCCTCTGCATCTCTTCGGACGCGAGCGAAAGAAACCCAAAGTCGCCGCGAGAGTTATACCTTATAAAGCAACGAACAGGGTCGCCGTTGCGTATCAGCGTTTCGACCAAATGGCTGCCGATAAATCCGCCGGCACCGGTGACGAGTACGGTCGGTTTCATTCCGGTTCTTCTCCGATAAAATCCGTTCTGCGCTGGATAAAAAGATCCGTCGCCTGCTGATAGTCGTCATGCCGACCGATATCGAGCCAGAGGTCCGTGCACGGATAGGCGATCACGCGCTCTTTGCGTTCCAACAGACGCAATACCAGATGATTAAAATCGAGCCGTACACCCGACTCGATACAGCCCAACACTTTTGGTTCGAAGACGTAGATCCCCATGCTAACCCGGTAATCTACCGATGGTTTTTCAATATAGTCCGTTAGCTCATGGCTGTCGTTGACGTGCATCACACCCAGATCGATTTTCTGCTGTTTGGTGTGCATAGCGATGGTAAGTACCCCGCCCATCTGGTGGTGAAAGTCGATAAGACGGCGGTAATCGAGCGAGGTCAGCACGTCCCCGTTCATCATGAGAAACGTTTCTGTAAGACCGTACTGTTCATGGATAAGCGAAAGCGGCCCGGCTGTACCGAGCGGAACCGGTTCGCGGGCATACGAAATGGGAAGACCGAAACGGGAGCCGTCTCGATAGTAGGCTTCCAGCAATTCGGCCAAATATCCGACCGACAGGATGATTTCGTCGATGCCGCTACGCCCCAGTTGGCGAATGACGATGTCGAGAATAGGTCGATCGTCCACCGGCATGAGCGGTTTGGGAAGAACTGCGGTATACGGGGCAAGCCGCGTGCCTTTGCCGCCCGCCAGAATAACGGCTTTCATATCGTCTCCGATGGCTGGAGGGTATCCACAAGCAGTTGCCGGGCATGGTCCATAGTAAGAAAATCCAGTTCTTTCACCTGTCTCAATCGATAAAGAGTCTTTCGCAGACTTGCCCTCATGCCGACATCCAGCCGGGCTGTTTCGTTTCTTCCACTTCCCGGTAGGGTAAGTTCGTCAATATGAAGATACAGATTCAAAAAAGAGGTATGAAATCGTCGGATCAAATTTTTTGCATGAAAGACCGTAAACCGATCTATAAACGGACGAGTGGAGGGGGCGGTAATCCGGAAATGAGTGGGAAATTCGACAATAGCCGATGTGCCGGCCCGCAGCGTCGAAGCAGGGTGACAGCGGTACGGCTGAGCCGGGTTACCCAAGAGTCTGCGCAGAAGACGCGGTTCCATGCAGGTGGCGTCGTTTTGGTATCCGTATCGCTCCAACAGTTCGGGCAGTCGGGGCACTTGCAAAAACGCGCCACCCCGGAAAGACACAGGGGTAACGCCCGTCGCCGTCTTTAATGTTTCGGAAGCGTACTGTATCTGTTCTTCAACCCAATGGGTATGTTCCAAAGATACGATGTCTTTTCCATTTTTCCGCCGGATCCAGTGGATGTGCGCCCCGATCTCGTCACTTGGACGTCGGCTCAAGCCCCGTACGATTTCGGGAAACAAACGCGGCAGATCGCGGTCTTTGTTTTCCATGTGGCACTCCACCAACCAAGTGCAAGGAATACCCAATTCGTCGAGAAGACCGACAAGACCGTCGGTTCCGACCAGTACCCCGCCATAGTCCTCATCGTCCGGCGAGGGGGCGTAGTGCCATTTGCCGTGATCGGCTTCCCAATCGACCGTCAGCAAAACGTAAAGTCTTTTATCACTCATGTCTGCCGGGCCAAAGACGGCTCCGCCTCTACCGTTTGGTCTATGACGGTCAGGATACGCTCGGATATCACCGCCCAGTCGTACTCCCGCTCGATAGCCTGTCTGCCCCGGCGCCCCATGAGGACAGCCTGTTCAGGACGCTCAATCAGGTCGGACACCGCCGCTGCGTAGCGTTCTGGATCGGCTTCTACGACAAGACCACAGCCGGTTTCTTCGACGATTTCGGCAAAATTGGGTATCCTGACGGTTACTATGGGTTTACCCATGGCCATATATTCGCGCAATTTGATGGGATCGCCCATAAATCCGTATCGTTTGACATTATAGTTAGGGTAGTAAAGACATACCTGAGCAACGGCCATATACCCCGCAACGATTTTCGGAGGCTGTTGACCGGTAAAAACCGTCGCGTGTCGGATTCCCAATCGGTCGGCCAAGGTTTCGCATTCGGCACGGAGCGGGCCATCGCCTACCAGAACGAGTTTGAGCGACGGTACGCGGGCAAGCATGTGGGGAAGCGCATAGAGCAGATTTTGGACTCCGTGCCACGGGCGGAACGAGCCTACGAATAGCGCTACCGGACCATCGGGAAGCGCCGGAGCCGCTTCGGCAGAACCGGCTTCCAACAAAGCGGTGTCGATTCCGTTGGGAATGACATGGATGCGTTCCGGGTTTACCCGAAACTCATGGACAAGATATTCTCGCAGCCCCGGAGATACCGCAATGACGGCACGCGCAGACCGAAGCGCTCTGCCTTCGAGAAGACGCATGAGATGGTAGCGGAGATCGCTTCGATTTTTCACATATCCTTTTTCGATCCACTCTTCGCTGTATATCCCATTTACTTCGATCACACCCGCGATCCGGCGTTTCCCGACAGCCGTATACAAAAGCACAAGTGGCATGTCTGTATAGACCATGCGGGCTTGAGCCAGAAAATCGCGTAGCGCGCCGGCGAGGCGTAACGTTTGAAGAATACCTCCCAGACCAAATGAGCGTGCGTCAAACCGACGGATGGCGAGTCGATTGCAGGGAAACTGGTCTATTTTTGTCAAAGGCAGGTTTATCGGCGAAGAGGCCAGTAGCGCAACAGGGCGTTGCTGAGCCATGTGGGCAATCAACTGTTTCATGCGAAGTGCCTGACCGGAAAAGGCGGCAAGATCGGTAGTCGTGGCGATATAAATCGGGTGCATCTTGTGTACGGAAAGTTGAGGGTGGACGCCGGGCGTTATGAAAGCGACCATTTGGCAAGCACATGGGCGATACGCTCGCTTGCCCGGCCGTCTCCGTATGGATTTTGCGCCTGCGACATCCTACGATATTCGACGGGGTCGTCAAACAGGCGGATCGTTTCGTCCATAATACCTTGCGTATCCGAACCCACCAGTTTGAGCGTGCCGGCTTCGACACCTTCCGGGCGCTCGGTTACATCCCGCAGCACAAGAACCGGAACGCCAAGACTGGGAGCCTCTTCTTGAATACCGCCCGAATCGGTAAGAATCAGTGTTGCCCTGTTTAGTAGGTGGACAAAGGGAAGATATTCGAGCGGGTCTGTAAGGGTAATATTTTCTACCTGTCCAAGTAGACGATGTACGGTTTCGCGCACACGCGGATTGGGATGAACGGGATAGATGATTTGCACCGTTTTTTTGTAGTGATGAGCCAAGCCGATCAGTGCATGGCAAATCTGTTCGAGTGGTGCGCCGAGATTTTCGCGCCGATGGGCGGTTACTACGATCAAACGCCGCCCCGGCATGACAAGCGAGTTTAGCAATCCCGCTGTCTGCCCTTCTCCTTGGTGTATGATGGAGAGCAAAGCGTCGATGACCGTATTGCCTGTTACATGAATCGTATCCGGCGAATAGCCCTCTCGGAGCAGATTGTCGCGGGCGCCTTGTGTCGGGGCAAAATGAAGGTCGGAAAGCGTATCCGCAATACGGCGATTTATTTCTTCCGGATACGGCGCGTACCGGTCGCCTGTACGCAGACCGGCCTCGACGTGCCCGACGCGTATCCGTTGGTAAAAACCGGCCAACGCCGCGGTCATCGAGGTTGTAGTATCGCCGTGAACCAATACCCAGTCCGGACGATGTTCCTTCAGAATGTCCTCCAGCCGAGTGAGTATCGTAGAAGTCGTGTACGACAGACTCTGATTTGCCTGCATGATCCCCATATCGAAATCGGGTTCTATACGAAACAGAGACAATACCTGGTCCAGCAGTTCTCGATGTTGCGCTGTAACGCAGATTTTGATATCAAAGGTTTCGGGTCGGCGCTTCAACGCCTCGACGACCGGGGCCATTTTGACGGCTTCCGGGCGTGTGCCGAAAATAGGCATGGCTTTGATCCGCTGACGGTTCATAGGCGACGAATGTACATCGATTCCCGTGCAAAGGCTGGAAGCGCCAACAGGATCGGAACAGCGATGCCCGACGTCGGCGCTTGAGGCGTCAGGCTGCACACTTGGGGATATACAGGGGTTGTCAGACGTTTTTTTCTTTTTTCTCTTTATCCTCTCCGTAATAATACCGGCTGTAGTATTTGTAACGGTAGTAGTAACGGTAGCTGTAGTAGTATCCGTAGCGGCGATCTACGTCGATGTTGTTCAACAAGCCGCCGATGACTTTTCCGCCCGCTCGCCGAATCTGTTCGATACAAAACTGGGCCGCTTCGCGTTTGGTTTCGTCCATATTGAACACAAGGAGAATTCCTTGGGTTTTGGTGCCGAGGATCGCGGCATCTATGGCGGCAATAACCGGCGGAGAGTCCATCAGAATGAGGTCCGCCTGCTGTTTGAGTTCTTCGAGCACCGTGTCCATGCGCTGAGAACTGATCAACTCGCCGGGGTTGGGTGTCGAATGACCCGCAGGCAAGATAAACAGGTTTTCCACAAAGGTAGGTTTGAGCGCATCCTGAAGCGAAACTTGACCCGTAAGCACTTCGGTAATGCCCGGCTCTTTGGCGACGTCGAATATCTTGTGGATGACCGGTCGCCGCAAGTCCGTATCGACGATAACGATTTTCTTGCCGGACTGCGCAAAACCGATAGCAAGGTTGGATGTGGTGAGCGACTTTCCTTCCGAGGCATTAGGGCTTGAAATCACGATGCACTTGAGCGGATCTTCGACAAAGGTATACTGCAGACTGGTTCGTACGTTTCGATAGGCTTCGGGAATAGGCTCTTTGGGTGAAAAGTGGGCGATAAGCCGCGGGTTATACGTTTCTTCCTTTTTGACCTGTTTAAACGATAGGATGTTCCAGAGTCCGGGTTTCGAGGTTTTGTCATCCTTGATCTGAGGGATTTCTCCGATCAACGGTATTTCCAGAAACTGGGTAACATCCTCCGAGGTTTTGAGCGAAGAGTCCATGTACTCAAGAAAGAAGGCTGAACCGAGACCGAGACAAAGCCCGATTATGGCCCCGAACATGATCTTTTTGGGTACGGTAGACGGAATCGGGGCGTTGGGCAGACTGGCCGGGTCGATCATCTTGACCCCACCGCTTTGGGTGGCGCGCTGAAAATGTTCTTCTTCCTGCAACTTTATCAGCGCGTCGTGGTTGGTCTCCAACAGCGATTTGGCATACATAAGCCGTTGGAGTTCCAACTCGTTGGTGATATTCTCCGATCCTTCCGAAGTCGTTTCATTAAATTTTTGTTCGTAATACTCCGCATCCGTACTGAGTTCAAACAAAGCTTGTTCGGCATCTACGATCTTGGTTTGAAGTGCCGGAAGTTGTTGGTTTTCGTTAACCGGTGCTACGGTGTTGATCTGCACGTTTATTTCCTGTTCGCGTGTCTGCAGATCCCGAATTTGCTTATTGACCTCGATAACCGACGCATGTGTCTGACCAAGGCTTGCGGTCAGCTTTCTTTTCATCTCCTCCAGGCTGTCCGTCGAGACGGCAAGATTTCGGATTTCTTTGAGCGCTTGGTCAAGATCGGGGTTGCGCGTTTTTACATTCTGCTGTCCCAGTATCTCTTCTCGACGTTGATAATACCGTCTCAGCTTGGTCTGGGTCAGTTCTCGCTTGATCTGAATTTCGTCCAGCTTTGACTGTATGCCGATAAAACCCTGCCTGCCGGATAACGTCTCATCGGTAGGGAATATGCCATGCTCTCGTGAAAATTGCTGAATCTGGGTATTGATCTCGCCCAATTTGTTACGAATGAGATCCAGCTTTTCCGCCAGATAGGTATCCCCTTCGGTGTTGCTTTCCGATTCAATTTCGTTGATACGTTTTTCAAACAGTCTGCTGGAGATGCGGGCGATCTGATAGGTCAGCATGGCGTCCGGACCATAGGCGGTAATTTTGAAAAAGGTTTGTACGACATCCGCTTCCAGTTCCAGGTTATATTTTAGAAACTCAGCCAAGTCGATGTTTTCGCGTTGCGCGATAAGCCAGACCTCGGTATCGGCCTTGAGCGAGTCGATTACCTCTTGGCGGAAGATATTGGTTTTGAAGATACGATCGTAGTACTCGATGGGTTGCGCCATGTTCTGTACGACCGTTGGTCCACCTTTTTGCGATTTGAGCGATCGAGCATCCACGCGTATGGTTGCCGAAGATAGAAAAATCGAAGGCGTCGAGATCGCATAGTATAGCGAAATACCGAAAACCAGAAAAAATGAGAGAACGACTATCCATTTTTTGCGGTATATGACACCGATATAGTCCTGAACCCGTATATCGTTCATCGTCATCGTCTCCTGCCCCACATCCTTTGGGGCGCTACTGCAACGCGTGCTGCTGTGCGACTATCTGCTGATCAGAACAAAAAATGATATGATCGTAAACACGCTGCCTATATCCTGAATGCCATCCAGTATACTCCGGTAACTGATAAGCCGTTTGGGGACGATAATGACATCTCCCGCTTCGACCGGTGGGCTGGCCGGTTTTTGCCCGGTTCTGAAAAATGCGCCGATGTTGACCTTGTATTCCTCCGAAACGCCGGTATTGGGCTTGATCAGACGGATATTATCCGTCCGCGCGTTATCGGCAAATCCCCCGGCCTGAAGCACCATGTCGAACACAGTCGCTCCCGCCGGGGCCTGATAAAGCCCGGGAGAGGTAACGGCTCCGATCACGCGCACCGCCGTAGAAAGCGTTCCTCCCGGAACCACAAGCATGTCCCCTTCCTGAAGGGGTGGGAGATAACTTGCATCGCCGCTTTCCAGAAAACGTTCCAAATCGACGGGAATTACGATAACCCCGTCACTGGTCGTGCGATGGAGTTTGATGTCGTTGCGACGCGCTCCGGGCAAAAGGTCACCGGCTTCCTTGAGCGCACCCTGAATACCTGCCTGGCCGTCCATAAGCACGAGGCCCGGCGCAGCCACTTGTCCCAAAACGGATATCTTGATCTCTACTATAGCCGCATCCTCCGACCAGATGACGTCTACCGCCTGCGGGGGGCTTCCCAACGAACGAGTCAATTGAATCAGAATAAGTGTCCTCAACTGATCCAGCGTAAATCCGGAAATGGTTTCGCTGCCCAAAAAGGGATATTGTATCGTTCCATCCGCCCGCACCACTACGGTCCGATTCAAATCCTCTCGTCCCACCACCGTAACGGTCAACCGGTCTCCGGGCCGGACCCGACGCTCCTGCGCATGACCGTACCCATTTCCTATACATACAAAACAGATCAGCAAAATACCGAAAATTTTTCGATTCATCCGGTTATGTTTTCTCCCAGCCGCTTCCGTGTCCATGACCGTTCGCGCTAAACTACGTCCACGCGCTGGATTTCCTGAAGCGAAAGATGGTCCGTCCAAAGATAGAGCAACCCGACCAGCGTAATCGGAACAAACTGGCTGGCGTGATACACGATGGAAAAACTGAGCGCATCCGTTTGCGATACGGAAAACAGTGCCAACCCCAGTACGCAGGAGGCGTGAAACGTGCCGACGAACCCGGGCGACGAGGGGATCGTCACGCCGAACCCGGTAATGGCCATAACAAGTAGCGTGGCCGTAAACGGAATCGCGATGTGAAACCCGATAAGCGCAATATGGATGGACAGCCCGTTGACTACCCAGAGCAAAAGGGAAAACGCCAAAATGCCCAACAGCCTCGATCCCTGACGCAGAATCTGCAATCCCTCGATAAACGAATTCATCAACGCCCCCGCCCGTTGGGCCATAGAGGCGGAGATAAGCCCCAAAATCCGATTGAATACGGCTACCGTCTCAGTGGGGCGGATTACCAGAAAAAACAATACAAACAATGTCATCGCATAGATACCGCCCAGCACATAACTGAAAATTATGATGTAATCAGGTAGTGTAGTGTTTGTTATAAAGCTGAGAATAAGAAAGGAAAGAAGGACCAGACCGTCAAAGATACGCTCCACTACGATCGTTCCGAACGAGGCCGATTTGGCGATATTTTCCTGACGACCGATTATATAGGCTCGGACAAACTCGCCAAGCCGCGCCGGCAATACGTTATTGGCCATGAAACCGATCATGGTGGCGGAAAACAACGAATGAATGCCTATTCTTTTGATGGGTTCGAACAAAAGCTGCCATCGGAGGGCGCGGATGCCCATAGACACGAAGGTAAGTACCGTGCTGGGTATCAGATACCAATAGTTGGCGGTTTTCAGAGCCTGCCAAAAATCGCCGAAGTCTATGTTTCGGAATACGAAAAACAAAAGAACAACGCTGATCGCCACTCCGATAATCAACTGTTTGCGCACAGAAACCTCATACAAGAGCCAATTTGTTAAAATCTCACCGAAGCGCCCAGACGATGGGTTTCGCCCAGTCTTTCGTCGAAAAAGGCATAATCCACCATAAGTCCGCCCACAAGCAAGCCGGCGCCTGCCGTAAACCGTTCTCCATATCCACCCAGACGCACCGCTATCGCATTCCGATACCAGTATTCCGCCCCGATCTGAAAGGTCTCGGCGTTATAGAGGCTGTGCTGTTCCGTGACAACCAGCGTTCCGTCCAGCGGAGGCAACGGTCTCGTATAGCTGAAGCCCATGCGCACGCCGGGTTTGATCGTCTCGTTCCAACCGCTTGACCGGATATACGTTCCCGTAATATCTCGAACGCTCAACCCCATCGACACATGACCGGCGTTTTCGCTCCCCGTCGCCTCCCTCAGACCTATCTTCGCCATAATCCCCAAATCCATACCCATACCGTTCGAAGACGCCGTTCCAAAAGACTGGCGGACATATTTCACGTTTATCGCTACGGGAAACTCGACTGGAACCGATCCGTAGAGTTCCGACCCGGCGTCAAGGTCGTAACGCTTTGCAAGCGAAAAAATATACACCTGTTCCGTATCTTTGACCGGAAGCGGGCCTGCTCCGCCCCGGCCTCCGGATAGGGCATCGAAAACCGGGATATTGTCGACCTTGAAATAGATTCCGCCCAACCCCAAAGTATAACCCCGCCCCAAGGGCAGGCTGGCGTTTACAAAGCTGTGATCGGCCAGTGTTTTAAACAGAAAAGCATGACCGGCGGTGATCTGTGGCGATCTGTGTAGCGCCAGTCCCGCAGGATTCCAAAAAGCTGCGGTCCCGTCGTCGGCGATCGCAACGAATGCGCCGCCCATGGCCAAGGCTCTGGCCCCGACACCGATCCGCAAAAGCGACTCTCCGTAGCCGCCCGCGAAAACGGGAAGCGTCGCACCAATCAACAGAACCCACAAACAAACTGTCAACAGCCTGTGCCACCTGCGGTCAGGCATGCCCGCATCTCCCCTCTAACCTTTTGCTTCGTCTCCCGACCGATAATATAGCCTGGCGTTTCCCCGTCGTTGTTGACAGTCATCACAAATCAGAAAACAATATAACATTATGTCTTCTAAAGGTCGCTGTCAATGAGTATTCTCCGCGAGGCGGCGGAGAGTGCCGGAAAGACAGGGAGTTACGAAACCGGAGTCTGTGCACGGTAGGTAGAAAAAAGTGTCTCCAATATGGACCTGAGAGGGGTTCCTGAGACCTGCGGGGGCATAGAAAAATCGATACAGCCCTGTGTTTCACGACGATAGTATTTGCGGATATGCCCGGCTACCGCCTCGGAGCCGGAAAGAAAATAATCCACTCTGTGCGATGCTACCATCGACCAGAGCCGCAGATAAAACCCCAACCCCGGATAGCCCGGAAGAACGTCGTCTTGGCTTTGCTCGGGCGAGTACCACAGCGTCATGATCGTCGGGTGCAAAATACAGACGTGACAGGTCTCCGGCTGGGTAAGCACGCCGCCTGCGAAATAACGGGTGTTGGAAATGACAAGATCGTAGCCTCTCAGGTCGATATGTTCTATAAAAGCAGGAAAAAACGGCCAGTACCACCGATAAAGAACCGGCATACCGGGCCATTTTTCAAGCCCGGAAGACCGAATATCCATACCGGTCAGCGTTGGCGAGAGTCGGTCGGATTTTATAAACAGCGTATACACTACCGCGTCGGGAAAAATTTGACAGAGCGTTTCCAGACAGGCTTCTTCCGGCCCCGTCCCGGTAATCCAGTCGTGAATCAGCGCTACTTTCACAGTAGCGGTTCCGCCAAAGACGCGGCGTCGCGTCGCGTCGAATGGACCGCCTCGGCGATTTCCCTAATCAACCGGGGATCGGTGTTTTCTTCGAGGATATTGCCCGTCACGAGAAAAGACGCCCCCGCCGCCACTTTAGCCGCCGCCTGTTGCGGAGTCCGGATCCCGCCGCCGACGATTACAGGGATGGAGATCGTTTTGCAGACGGTCTGGATCATCTCGTCCGGAACCGGCATCCGTGCTCCGCTCCCCGCTTCCAGATATACCGTCTTCATGCCGAGATACTCCGCCGCCAGCGCGTGCGCCGCGGCGATGGACGGTTTGTCGCGCGGAATGGGACGAGTGTAGCTTACAAACTCCGCCGAGGTGATACCGCCCGACTCGATCAACAGATAGCCCGTTGCTATGGCTTCGAGTTTCAAGGCGTGAAGGATCGGCGCTGCCTGTACCTGTTCTCCGATCAGATATTGAGGGTTGCGTCCGCTGAGCAACGAAAGAAAAAGCATGGCATCCGCATGACGCGAAATATGGTGCGCAGCGCCGGGAAACAGAAGGACCGGAACCGATACATGGGCGCGAACCTGACGCACCGCTTCGTCAAACCCCGGCGCAAGCATCAGACTGCTCCCCACCAGCAAGGCGTCCGCGCCATTTTCCGCACAACGGACCGCCGTTTCCACCAACAGACCACCAGGCAGCTTGTCCGGGTCCAGAAGCGCAAGATAGCCGGCGCCTTTTTCTGCACGAATACGCTGGAGATATTGTAGAACGGACATGGGCAGATGATTTATCCCTGTTGCAGATGAGTACTGACCACTTCTGGAACCCTTGAAAGCGCTGCGTCCATGCTGGAAATGTCCTTGCCGCCTGCCTGGGCCATGTGCGCTTTGCCGCCGCCGCCGCCGCCCATGATCGCTGCGATGTCCCGCGCCAGCGTTCCCGCATGAAGCCCGCGATTGGAAATGCCTGCGTCGGTCACTACCGCTATACACACCGGACGTTCTCCGATAACCGAAAAAAGCGCGCCGACCGCTTCGCCGGGAAGTCTGGCGCGGACTGCATCACCCATCGCCCTAAGCGCATCCGTATCCGGGCAGTCCACCCGCGATGCCGCCACCGTGATGTCGCCGATCATGACGGTCTTCGCCAGTATGTCGTCCAGCCAGTTCCGGGCGGATTCGCTCTGTAGACGTCGGACTTCCCGTTCCAATTCGCGGATACGGTCGTTGAGCGCTCCGGCGCGGCGCGTCACCTCGCCGGGATCGGTCTTCAATAACGCGGCGACCTCGTCAAGCGTCCGCGTGTCGTGTTTTATCGCCCGGTACGCGGCTTCGCCCGTAAGCGCCTCGATACGGCGTTCTCCCGCCGCAATGCCGGATTCACGCACGATTCGAAAAAGACCGATTTCACCGGTCGCCCGCAGATGTGATCCACCGCACAATTCCAGACTGACATCCCCTATCCTTACCACACGCACCCGGTCGCCGTATTTCTCCGTAAAAAGAGCCATCGCGCCCATGTTTCGGGCTTCCTCAAGATCGGTCTCAAACCATTGTACCTGTGCATTGGCCCAGATATTTTCGTTGACCGTACGTTCTACCGTATCCAGTTCTTCCGGTGCTACCGAAGAAAAATGGGTAAAATCGAATCGAAGCCGATCATCGGCCACTTCGGAACCGCGTTGATGTACGTGCGTTCCTAGTACGTTGCGTAGCGCGGCGTGCAACAGATGGGTAGCCGTATGGTTGCGCATGATCGCTCGTCGGCGTTCCGTGTCGATCCGTGCGGCTACCTGAGTTCCCGGCAAAAGCGGACGCATATCCTGTGGGTCGAGTTTGTGCAGAATCCCTCCATCCCGTTTTACCGTATCCACGATCCGGTATTCGGCGCCCTCTTCCGAAACCAGCCACCCCGTGTCTCCGATCTGTCCGCCGGATTCCGCATAGAACGGGGTTCGGGAAAGTACGACACCCGTATCCAAAACGGTGACGACGACCGCACCCTCGGTTTCAAAGACGTCGTATCCGACAAATTCGGAATGGGTTCCGGAAATCTTTCTTGTTTCGGGTGCGGCGGTTTCGGACATGTCCACCGTCGCCGCGCCGGCGCGCGAGCGGTTGCGTTGCTGTTCCATCTCACGCTCGAAACCGGCCATGTCGACTGTCATATTGCGCTCTTCCGCCATAAGACGAGTCAGATCCGCCGGAAACCCATAGGTGTCATACAGTTTGAAGGTCTCCACTCCCGTAAGATGCCGCCGGCTTTCTCCTGCGGCGATGGAGACGAGGCTTTCGAAATGT
>VGJU01000017.1 GCA_016867335.1 Candidatus Zixiibacteriota bacterium
TTTATCATCCCGAGTCGGGTATCGTGTCTTTGAACAAAAACGTCGCGGTGTATGCGTGGCACGGATGGCATCATATCGCGCACATCACCTCGTTGCGTGAGCGCATGGGATGGTAAACCGGCTTGTGGGGCACAGGGTAGATCGGAGAACCCTCAATGGACATGGAGCAACTTAACACCGAGTTTGACGAATACGGTTTTGTCCTGCTGAAAAACCGGATTTCGACCGAGACCGCCGACCTTATGGCCACGCGCATCGTCGAGATCATGAGCGCAAAACCCGACGCGGACCGGCTCGATCAGGGGATGCAGGCCCTGCTTGATTACGACGACCTGTTTCTGCCACTGGTGACCGATCCGGTCGTGCTGGAGTTGGCGCGCAGGACGCTTGGCGAACCGTTCCGTCTGGCCGAAGTCGGTGTCCGCTGGCTAAAACCCGGCGCCCCGGGGCAGTCGCTCCATGCCGATGTGCCGCTCCACCTGTTTCCGGAACCGCTGCCAGACGTTTGTTTTCTGATCAACACCATCTGGATGCTCAATGATTTCACCCGGAGCAACGGTGCAACGCTGCTGATGCCGTTTAGCCACCATACGCGGCGGCGGCCCCGCGCGGGTGCAACCTATCGTCATTTGGTCGCCGCCGAAGCGCCACTCGGGTCGGTGGTGGTCTTCAAGGGAAACCTGTGGCATGCGGGCGGCGCAAACCGGACGCGCGACCGGCACCGCATCGGCGTGTCAGTTCCCTATTTTGCCAAATGGATGGACCGGACCGCGGGCAACTGGCAGACCATGCCACGCCGTGTATACGACCGTCTGCCGCCGCTGGTCCAATCCATGGTCGCGCATAAGGTGGTCGACGACTGAGCGGGTTTGTCCATCCGGTCTTCTATCCATTCATGAAAGGTTCTGCATGTCCACTGTTATCGTCACCGATCATGGTTTCCCTTCTCTCGACCCCGAACGATCCGTGCTCGAAGCGGCCGGGATTACGCTCGAAGAAATACGCCCCGTCTGCAAAAATGAAGACGACATCATTCGGACCTGTCCAAACGCCGATGTGCTGATCGTTCAGTGGGCGCCGGTAAATCGCCGCGTGTTCGAAGCACTGCCCAAGGTGCGGTGTATCGTCCGATATGGCGTCGGGGTGGACAATTTCGACCTCAAGGCCGCCAAAGATCTCGGCATAGTGGCCGCCAACGTGCCGGATTACTGTGTAGAAGAGGTCTCCAACCACGCGCTGTCGATGATACTCTCGCTTTGCCGCCGTATCCCACACGACCATAGTCAGATGGCCGCAGGTGGCTGGGGTGTCGGACCATTTCGCCCTATGCCGGCGCTGTCCGACCTGACGCTCGGCGTCGTCAGTTTTGGTCGTATCGCGCGGCGAGTAATGGAAAAGGCCGCTGTCTTTGGTTTTGACCGTATCGCCTGCGACCCGTTTCTGCCGGATGCGGTCTTCGAGGGTACGGGCGTGCGGCGCGTCGATCTGGAGACCTTGCTCTGCACGGCGGACGTGATCTCGTTGCACTGCCCGCTCGTTCGCGAAACCCGGCATCTGATCAACCGGGATACGCTCGCGCAGATGAAACCGGGCGCGATACTGGTCAACACTTCGCGCGGACCGGTCGTGTGTGAAGCCGATCTGATCGACGCGCTCGGTTCCGGACATCTTTCCGGCGCGGGTCTCGATGTGTTCGAAAAGGAGCCGCTCCCCACCGACAGCCCACTTCACACCCTGTCCAATGTGATCCTGACGAGCCATGCCGCGTCCGTATCGGAGCGGAGCGTGCTCATGCTCCAGACTAAGGCAGCTGAAATCGCGCGGGACTTTTTGCAGGGCAAACGACCGTATTCGGCGCTGACGTAAAATCGGCGATAGACCCAAATCGGATATAGTCATCGAAGCGTTCATGCCTCTCAAAGGATGCTGCCAAATGGTCAATATTCCCTTTTTCGGACGGGTATGCAAGACGGGGCATTGAAGCCTCCCCCGCAGCCATCCGAAGACAGTTTTACGCCTCCGACCTACGGGGACGCTTGCCAGTAGTACCGCAAGCTATCTTCGACAGTAAGGAGTAGGCGCTCTTGCTGCCGTTCTGCCGCAAGATATGTTGATGGTTTGGAGTTCGCTCGTTTACCCCGCAGCCATTGCGTAAGCAACCGCGTAGCGCTCGATGCGTTCCCGGAGGGAACCATCCATCGAAGCCTCTTCACGCTTCTACCTACGGGGTGTAGTTGGCCTTGCAACTTGCTGCAAGGTGTCGTTGGTCTTGCAACTTGTTGCAAGGTATGCACTTGCTTTTCTGTTCACTTGGGGGGTGTCTGGGAGGGGGGGTGAAACACGCTCTCTCCTTGATTAGCCCTAGGGTCCTAAGCTTAGGGATCGTCTACAACGACATATTTTGCTATAAACTCGGTTAATCCGTCACGAATTTCAGATTGCATCGTCAGAACAAAGTCCGGGTACATTCTCGCACAGATCTCATAGAAGATATAATCGTCCAGATATCCCTCCTGCGTTATCTCGACAAGACGATCCAACTGGGCATCCCGTTGAATGCGCCCCTCCGATAATGCGTCTGTATAGGCTGTTAACAAACAGAGAAATGCCTCTAACTCAGCCTTGCTTGACCAACTGCGCGTCCTGTCGGGATTGGGGCTTGGTTCTCCGAGCCAGGCGGCTTTAGCAATGCCTTAACTTATCCACACTTCCTCGGCATTGACCAGAATTTCTACGGTTTCCTCTCTGAGACGTACCAAGACACGCGGGTCAAAACGTATATCCTTCACCTTAACCTGTAAAAACGCCTGATTCGCTTCAATGGTTCGCAGGAGCGGTTCGTATCTAGGTCTGAGCAGAAGCGCCATTCGATAAGCATCGCGAGCCTCTTTAACAAGACCGGATTTCCGACAGGCATTGGCCTTGTAAAAATAACAGCGATAATCCCATGGGTTGAGGGAAATGGCTCGCTCGTACTGCTTGAGCGCCTCCTGCGCATTGCCGGCAAAATAATAACTGTCGCCTAAATAAAGATAGCCGAGATAGCCCTGCGGATCCTGGGCAACGGCTTTTTGATAAAAAGTGCGAGCTTCTTCATAGCGTTTTGCTTTAAAGGCCGGTTCGCCTTCAACCAGATAGTTGAATGCAACGGAATCAACAGGAAAGTTGGTGAGTTGGTCCCCTGTATCAAGAGATTCAACCCATGGATACTCAATGTGTGGAGTCAATTCGGGAAACATATTCTGCCCAATATCCTCCGTGTCTATCCTATCGTCTTCTGTTCGTCTTCTGTCAGCGACCTGATTTCGTAGTGTGTTTTTGATGCCTCCATCAGATCGAACAGTTCAGCGAACGTTCGATACGAAGACGATTGAGCCCAAACAGCGTCGATGTTGTATACACACAAAAAAGCTAAAGAGATCATCATCCTCACGGTGATAGTTAAGTTCATGCAAGACTCCTTCCCCTTCTAAGGGGCCTCTAGAATCAACACATTCATAAAATTACGGCTTACGGCCATGATGGCAACGTCCCTGGGAAACATATTCTCTGGCTAAATTCTCGAAATGCACACGATTGTGGGTAAAGAACGTCAGACCATGTTGCGTAGCGAAGGCCAATTGATCGTCATCCCAAGTTTGAAGATTACCAGCTTCGCGCGTTGTCAAGACTTTGAAACCACGACTGCGCAACAATTCGGCAACCAATACCGCGACGCCTTCATCGAGATACAATTCGATAAATAGGCGGTTCACTATGGCTGGACCAATGGATCGACTAGGTGATCCGGAATCCGGTTCTGCTCGATGTAGGCATTAATCTCGTCTTGATGATCGCTGTAGTAGCTCAAAGCATCAAAGATTTTGGCCAGGCTCAAATGAGGAATATGTTCCGGGATTTCTTCAGGTGCAATTCCAAGACGCCAGATCTCCACGACGGCTCGTACGGGCGTACGAGACCCTTGAGGATGGGTTCACCGTTTAGAATACGGTCATCGGTCACAACATAACAATGCTCTGTCATCTGGGCCATGAGGTCACCTCTTGAAACCAAATTTCAGAAAATACAACCTGAAATAATAGACTACAATACGTATGTTTTGCAAAGCGTTTGGTTATGATTTGCGGTAGAAGATATCAGATGGCTTTGAAAATTACAAGCGGTCTTACGACACGAAGCAAGTACCAAGCTAAGGGGCGGACCGGGCAGACCGGCAAGGCTATTGATACACCACATCGGATGTAGACCGCCCAGACCGTGAAAACCACGTCAGCGAAGGACCGTCTCTCTTAAGCGACTGGTTAGGGTTCAAAATAGGCACTACGCCAATAATTCCAGCAACTCCCCCAAAACCGACGACGCCTCTCCCGATATATAACCATCTTGAACTGAAAGATAGGACGGAGGTTCAGGATTTATAGCCAGAATGCGTCCGGTAGGATTGGCCTGTCTATACTGACTGACCAACTCCCCCAAGCCGCTGTCGACCCCTATGGTTAACAGAAAGTCATATAGACTCAACGGCCACGATTCCAGGCGTCCCTGCCCATCATAAAAGGTGGGGTGTAAGCCTGTCTTTTCATGTAATCCCTCTAAATTACCGGTCAAAAGCGGACATCCGTAGCGTTGACATAACTTGGCTACATACCAATGGGCCTCTGTCGGCTCAGAGGCGGTAAAAAGAGACCTGTACCGTTTCACCTGTTCTAAGCGTTCGGTCATGGTCTCATGGATGAGATCATGAACATAAGCCTCGACCGGCCCAAACATCGCGGTTATAGTGGCGGTTAATTCAGATAGATTCGGCAACCCCGCCGCCATAGATAGACCGGCCCCTGTAAACAGGATAATGAGGCGATCTTCGAATAACGCCGCCAGCTCAGCTATGGTCAACGTCTGATATTCGCAGGAGCCCTCTTGGCTTACGGAACACACCATTTCCGGATTCTTATGGTCGTAAAAGGAACGTACAAGTATCGACATCATCGAAGGCGACGGCGGAAACCATGCCGCATATTTACCGGCAAGGGGTAGATCGGTCGGCTTCGGGATAACACGTCCTGCCGCTGTGCCATAGGCTTTCTCTGAAAAACGTCGAACGGCAAAATGCGAAGCAAGTGCATGGAACGCCCCTGGCCATTGATCCGTGAGTATGCCAATAAAGAAATGGTTACGCTCGGGGTCTGACCGAGTGACTCCTTGCAAGGTGAATGTTTGCGAATAAGAATTAGCGAGTTGAGCGATAAAGTCCATATTTCATCGCATGGTTGTCACATGGCACTTGGATTTCAGATTCGCGCCCTAACACCAAAGCTAAAGAGCGGGGCGGATAAATCGGCACGTCTATTGATATACACTAAATCGGATGTAGACCGCCCGGAGGCTGAAAACCACGCCAGCGAAGGACCGTCCCTCTTAAGCGACTGGTTAGCCAGCCTCATACTACTTCAAAAATTCAGATCAGCTTCCAGCCACTACATGACGGTACACCAGCACATCTTGAACGACTCTGAAACCCACAGATGCATAGGCTGACATCGCCGCAGATCGTTGCTTATCCGTCTCAACAAAGACGCTACGCGCACCCTGATTCCGAAGTCGCCGAATCGTTTCTGCTAAAAGAGCCTGACTGAGCTTCTGACCCCGGTGACTTTCACGCACACCAAGAGGTTCGATCTGCCCAACACACTCGCCCGATATCTGATGGCGCAACCAAGCCACGCAAAAACCACAAAGTTCACCCGCGTCAGATGATATGACGATATCCAGGTCGTTAATATATCCTGTCATGCGCGTTGCATTGGTACGCCAGCCATGGGTCATGTTCTCGCTCTGAAATACTTCCCGATGTAAATCTACGTACGCCTGGATTTCCGAGTGGATGTCAAGACTTCGTATTTGAAAACCACTGGGCAGATGTATCGGCGGAAGCCGACTGTCCTCCCCGAATTCCAATAGCACTTTTGACCATGAGTCCTCGCCGATATCAGACACATCCTCGAAGCCGAGCGACTCGAGATCACAGCGTTGGTCAAGACAAACCGCAGATATCGAAACGAACCACATAGGACGCCCGGCTCCACCTGCGGCCATTTCCGCAACACGGGACTTTGCCCATGAGATCATCTCTCGGTAGAGGTGCGCCGGGGCTTCAGGATGAGCCACGCAATCGATAGCCCAGAACGGTGTTTGTATGGCGGCCCAGCCAATAAGACGCGATGATGAATCGTACCATCCCCGGGTATTGGACAGCTCATCCATTGCCCAGGACGAAAATCGGTAGGGCCAATCTGCGATGTGTGGGATATTCAGCCCGGATACATCAGCCAGATTGAGGACCTCTGCCAGGTCATTTTGCAAACTGAGTTCCCGATGGCAAATGGCCATTTTATCGGTAAAATTTCTTGTGTTACGACTGGTGATTCGGAAATCGGCGCAAGCTGGCGAACACTCGAGTTGACCGAATTTATGCTCTGCCAATGGGCGCGCAGTGCCTGATTGACAGGGCAAAAGTCAAGTCGAACGTCTGGTTTGCGCCCCGAAGCGGTACGGTTCAGACGGGCCGACTGACGCAGACAGTCAACTCGAGCGTTAGCGCCCGTAGCGGTGCGAACGACCTTCGGATAAACAGCCGGTGTGAGCGTATGCGAACGCCGGTCTGTTTCATCCGAAGGTTAGAACGCATTATGACTGAAGACCTGAATAGGATTATTAATCAGCCTGACGTAGAGTGCGTTTTCGTAAATCCGCGCTCAATCGAAAGCCATGGGCTTCCAGATGATCCAATTCGGGACGCAGGCTACTAATCAGTCCGAGGTGCCTGGCTTTCAACAAGATCCCGATAGTGCCGATATGTGCCAAACCATATTCGGCTAATCGGCGCCGGCCTTTACGTTCATCCATTAACGTCCAGTCTGCCCCTAATTCACACGCCAGCATTACGGTTTCGGCTTCTCCATGATCCAGGTCGCTCAGCCTATCTTCAAAACCGGATGGATTCTGCACCGAAGTCACTACGATCCAAGAAGCGCTGGACACCTCTTGTTTGGCTCCCCCCTCCTCATGACCGGATGAGACGGTCTCAGCATAGACCGCAGTTGGAATATGTATCCGACCAAAAAGGTGATAGAGCAGATCGAACCGCTTGATAGCCGCCAGACCGATAAGTGGTGCCGTGTTAGAAACGACCATCATTGAGGTCGAGCCACCTCAAGGCGTTCCATCGCGGTGACTTCCTCGGCGAACTCTTCTGGCGAGTAGTTCAAATAGGCAATCCCTTGCTCTCGGAGCCAGACGATAAACTCGACACGCCCCATGGCCATCAAGCGCGCCGCTTGCCCAGAGGACAGGTGACCATTCAAAAAACGAGAGACGACATCCACCCAACAATGTGGGATTGCACCTCAGATTGATCGACCCCCAACGCTAAGAGTTCATCGGGAATACGGATTTCCATACGCGCCTCAGCCATGACGATTACCTCCATGATCCCATCTGAATCACTTATGCATGCGCTCCGACCATTGATCCATTGATCCAAATTATTCCATAGTATCATCCATGACAGTTCTTACCAAATCAAAAAACACAGCAAACGCCTGTGTCACTCTCACAACCCCACCATAGAGAAAAGATAGGACGGACGTAACCGCAAGTCAACCACCCAAACGCCTCGATCCAGTGCGCAAGGGGCTCCGGCTCCACCCCTACTCCATTCACACCGAGCGAGCCTACATGCAATGGATCGTGCGTTTCCACGGCATGCGCGCCCGGACAGCCCTTTCCCGCCGAGCCAAAAATCAAAGCCTTCCTGACCGACCTGCCTGTGCGCGGACACGTCGCCCCCGCCACTCAAAACCAAGCCATGAACACCCTCCTGTTTCTCTACAAGCGCGTCCTTAAACAGGACACGGAAGACCGCATCGATACCGTACGCGCCGGCAGAAAAACAAACGTCCCCGTTGTGATGACCCGCGAAGAAGTAGCCGCCGTCATCTCCTTATAGACGCCCTGCCGTCAAGCGATGATTCTGCCGAGCGCAACGGAAGGCGTCCCGTTCCACAGCCAATCCTGTACATGTCCGGCAGCGTCTACGACGCCTGTTCCCGAAATAACGGGTTTACGGAGCAGATCGTCACGATTACATTAAAACCCTTCCCTAACCGCCATGTTCCTCACCCACAAAGGAAATGATCATGAACAGCCAGAACCTGTCCGCCAGCCTGACCTTCCACGCCTCGTTCGATCACGGCCCCGACGCCGATTTCGGCGCAGGAGACCGCCGACTTTACTCCGTATCCACCGGCGCAGAACCCAAGGAGATCGTCCTCACACCCGGTCTCGGAGACCCGCCGCTGACGCTTGCCCAAGCGCGAGGCCGATATGGCGCGGCACTGGCCTTTACAGCCGAAAATACCCATACGGTAAGCTATAAAGCGGAAAAAAACGTGGCGTACGCCCAAGACGGCTTCCAGGGAACCATTTCGTTCTGGCTTTTCGGCGACACCGCCGATATCCCGGGCCAGTACTGCGATCCCCTGCAACTGACCGACAAGGACTACAGCGATGCGTGTATCTGGGTCGATATTACGAAAAACGACAGCCCGTCCGATCTGCGTCTCGGCGTGTTTGGCAACCAGAAGGAATGGGATCTGACCGATACCCGTCACGAGAACGCGGCGTTTTACTGGCGTCTGGTAAAAGTCGCCGAACCGCCTGTCGCCAAAACCCGATGGACCCACATAGCAATCACATGGGACGGGATCAACAGTGCCGGCGGCGGACGTGCGCGGTTCTATCTCGACGGAGAACACCGAGGCGCGTCCAACCTGATCCGCGAGCGTTTTACGTGGGACATCGCCAAAACACGCATCAGTCTTGGCATCGGAAACTATATCGGCATGATCGACGATTTCGCCGTGTTCAACCGTCCGCTGACACCCGATGAAATCCGAGCGTTGATCCGCCTCGAACACGGCGTTGCAGATCTGTATGGAAAGGGCTGACGCGCACGGACGTAGGGGGTGTCGACGCCAAGCGCTTCATGCGCTCTCTTTCATTCTTTTCCGCATCGCCGGAAGAAGCTGTTCTACCGCTTCGCGTAACACCTCCAACACCTGTTCTATCCCTTCGGTGTCCTGATTTTTTCCCATGAGTTCGAGCCGGTACGCCACGTCGGTGAGCGTATCGGCAAAAAACACGCGTGCCGAACCTTTGAGCGTATGCGCGTTGCGCCGCAATTCGGCCATATTGCCTTCCGCAACCGCTGTTTCAACAGCTTGAATTAGCTTAGGGCATTCTTGCAGAAACAGTTCCGCGAGGTCTACCAGTATCGCCTCGCTTCCACCCACCTGTTCTCTGGCCCTGTCCCAGTCGAAAACGGACACCTCCTCCGGCTCCGAAATCGGTGTGGCGAGTGTTTCAGCAGAAGTGTCCGACGACTCCGAAGGGCCAAAAAACGCCTCGACCGCGTCATAGAGCAGATCGGCGCGGATGGGTTTGGACAGATAGGCGTCCATACCGGCTTCGATACATCTTTCACGGTCGCCTTTCATCGCGTGCGCGGTCATGGCGACGACCGGGATATGACCGCCGTGCTCCCGTTCATGCCACCGGATAAGCCGTGTGGCCTCCAGACCGTCTATGTCCGGCATCTGGACGTCCATCAGAATCACGTCAAACGGTTCGCGTTGGAATAGGTCCACCGCCTCGCGCCCGTTTCCCGCGACCGAGACGCGATGTCCGCGCGTCTCCAGCATCATGACGGCCACGCGCTGATTGACCATACCGTCTTCCGCGAGTAAAACCCGGAGCGGATGCGGGGTGAGCGTCTGTCTGCCCGATGCGCCGACGGCCATGGTACCGAGATCACCCGTAACCGTGTCGATAAGGATGTTGAGCAGTTCCGACTGTTTTACGGGTTTGGTAAGCACGTGTACGATACCCGCCTCCTGAAGCCGTGCAGGATTTTCCAGCCGTCCGGCGGACGTCATCACGATCATGGAAGGCGCATGGGTGTCGAAACGGCGTTTGATCTCTTCGGCCAGTGTATAGCCGTCCATTTCAGGCATCATGACGTCGAGCAACGCAAGCCGGAATGGATTACCGGTCCGCTGTGCCTCCTCCAGCCTGTCTATCGCCTCCCGCCCGCCTGCGGCGGATACGGACGCCATCCCCCAGTTGTGCAACATCTCTTCCAGAATGGACCGGGTGGTCGCGTTGTCGTCTACCACAAGGGTCCGCAACCCCGTGAGCAGATCGGCGTATCCGGGTGACACAGCCACCTCCCCTGGTTGTCTTTCAAAACGCGCAAGAAAGTGAAAGATACTGCCTTTGCCCGGTTCGCTTTCCACGTAGATACGCCCGCCCATCATGGCGCTAAGCTGTGTACAGATGGCAAGCCCCAGCCCGGTTCCGCCATAACGCCGTGACATTGAACTGTCGGCTTGGCTAAAAACATCGAAAATGGCTTTTTGCTTGTCCTCGGGAATCCCGATACCGGTATCTTTTACGGTGCAATGCAACACCACCTGCCTGTCGGTTTTCGACTCGACTTCAAGATCGACGACCACTTCGCCCTGTTCGGTAAACTTGATCGCGTTTCCGACGAGGTTGACGAGAATCTGGCGGAGTCTGCCCGGATCTCCGGTCAGCGCATCGGGTATGTCGGGCGGGATATGACAGGCGAGTTCGAGTCCTTTGTCCGAAGCCCGTACCGACAAGGTTTGCAGGGTATCGGCAAAGGTGTCGCGTAGCCGAAACGGGATCGATTCGAGCTCGAGTTTTCCGGCTTCGATTTTGGAAAAGTCGAGGATGTCGTTGAGCAGGACGAGCAACGCATCCGCCGATTGGTCGATCAGATGGAGGTATTCACGCTGTTGTGGGGTCAGTCGAGTGTTGAGCAATAACTGTGTCATACCGATGACCCCGTTCATGGGGGTACGGATTTCATGGCTCATATTGGCCAGAAAATCGCTTTTGGCCCGATTGGCTTTTTCCGCAGCCTCTTTGGCGATCTGGAGTTCTTCCTGATATTCGACAAGCGAACGGGCGGTTTTCTCTAAAAGCAGGTTTTGGCGGTGAAGTTCGCGGTCTGCCCGGGTGCGATCCGCGTCGATACGACGGAGCGAGCGTGCATTCCACCAGATCAGCCCGTTAAAGGCAAGGATGTTGGACAGGGCAAAAAGCGACAGACCGAACTCGACCCCGTACAGCCCCAGCCGCTCACCCTGAAACTGCATCCATCCGAGCGCCAGCGGAATACAGAAGGCGGCGGGCAACAGCCGCCGCGACATGATGCCACCCGCCGACAGGCTTATGAGCGTTGCCGCTGGTTCGCGTTGGGGACGCGCACACAGGATGCCAAAGCTCATGACACCGAAACCGAGTGCCGTATTGAGCGAGATGGGGATAAATCCGGAGACCCGATAGGATACGAGCAGGCTGTAGATCGCGCCGGCAAGCGCCAACAAGGCGATCACGCCCACCACCGTCATGGAAAACCGAAGCAACCAACGACGATGACCTTTTACGTCGAGAAGCAGAAGGGCGATACCGAGCAGAAAAAAGGTAAACGCGGTGTGCGGCGTCATCCGACTGCCGCCGAGCGACTCCATAAACAACCACGTCTCGACGCGCTCACCACCGGTCAAACGAAAGTCGGCGAGTTTCAGACCGCAAAGAGCAAGCAAAAACCCGATCATGACCACGCCGACTAACCGACGTCTGCGTGACACCGTTTCGGACAAAAAAGCCCACAATCCCCCGCCGGACAAAAGAAAAGAGACGGCCGTCAGCGGATCCATAGGCTCTTGCCGCGGCTGTACCAAGCTTTTGAACAACGAAATATCAAACACCCAGCCAACCAGCACCAGACACGAAAGCCCGATCACTACCACGCCGGTTGCATAGGACATTTGGCGCAGAAGACGGCTCAGACCGGTATCCTCGTCGGTTTCCGGCATGGTTTTCTCCGGGAAGTGTGCAGCGGGATTTACTTATCCCTGTTAAAATGTTTTGCAAAAAGCCAGGCGTTCACCCCATCAGGGAAATATGCCGCGCAACAGCTTGGCCTCGGTCACACGGTTGATCCCCTCGATCAGCGCTGCAGTGCGCATGTCGGTGTGCATGGTTTCGGCACGCGCGACCGTACGCTGAAAGGCATCCAGCAGAATACCGTGAAGCCGCTCGTTGATCTCCTTGAGCGTCCACATGAAATTCTGAATGTCCTGCACCCACTCGAAATACGAGACGGTGACACCGCCCGCGTTGCCAAGTATATCGGGAAGGATAAAAATGTTTTTGCGGTTGAGAATTTCGTCCGCTTCCAGATTGGTAGGGCCGTTGGCGCCTTCGGCAAGTATGCGGCATTTGATCCGGTCCGCATTTTCGGCGGTAATCTGGTTTTGAAGCGCGGCAGGCGCCAAAATGTCGCAGGGAAGTTCCAACAGTTCCTTATTGGTGACGGCCTCGCCACCGGGAAACCCCTTGAGAAAACGGTTTTTCTGCGCGTAATCGACCAGCTCGGCGTACGAAAGCCCATTGGGGTTGTAGATGCCGGTCGTCACATCGCTGACCGCGACCAGCCGAACCCCCTCTTCTTCCAAAAACCGCGCGGTATTGCTCCCTACGTTTCCAAAGCCCTGTACCACCGCCGTCGCTCCCTGAAGCGGCATACCAATATGGCGCGCCGCCGCAGAAATCAAGTATACAAGCCCCCGCCCCGTCGCTTCTTTTCTTCCCAACGATCCCCCCAACACCACCGGCTTGCCCGTCACCACGCCCGGAACCGTATGGCCGATCTGCTGGCTGTACGTGTCCATAATCCAAGCCATGACCTGTTCATCCGTCCCCATATCCGGAGCCGGTATGTCTTTGTCGGGACCGATCACATCGATGATTTCGGAAGTATACCGCCGAGTAAGACGTTGAAGTTCGCTTCGGGAAAGCCCGGTAGGGTCGATCCGAACGCCGCCTTTGGCTCCGCCAAACGGCAGATTCATCAGCGAACATTTCCATGTCATCCACATCGCCAATGCGGAAACTTCGCCGAGATTGACGTCCTCATGATACCGAATCCCCCCCTTGGTCGGCCCCATCGTCAGCAAGTGCTGTACTCGGTATCCGAAAACGGTCTCCACGACATTGTACTCGTCACGCCGAAACGGAAGCGTGATGACGTGCGTCCTCTGCGGAAAAAGAAGCCGCTCTCGGATGTTTTCGTCCAAATCCATGATCTGAGCGGCTTTGAGAAATTGTTGCTGCGCCAGCCGGAACATAGGCGAGTCCCACTCGCCCCGCGTGGCCCGCACCCGCTCTATGGCATAGTGCATCGCGCGGGTCAGATGCGGTCCCTTGATCTCGTTTTTGATGAGATAATCCTGTGCGCCGGCCTCGACCGCCTTGGCCGCGATGGATACGTCGTCGAGACCGGTCAAAATGATGATCGGCAGTTGCGTAGCTGCCGTACGCACCCGGATAAACGTATCCAATTCCTGGCTGTCGGGAAGTACAAGATCCAACAGAATGATGTCTATGCGGTCCTGCTCGATGCGCCGAAGCCCCTCCGCCAGGGTCACCGCCGTGATAAGTTCGTAAACGTCGTCACCCGTTTCCTTGAGCAGATTATGAATCAACCGGGCATGGATGGGGTTGTCCTCTATCATTAGCACCGTATTGCGATGCTCCGGCATGACCGCCTCCTTATTGGGCGTATTTCGTGGTCAAGGCAGTATGGTTTTCTAACCCTGCCTCTTTTCTATCGGCGTCTTTCCGGAAAGGCTTGCGGAAAATCTGCAACCCGGGTCGTCAGCCCCCAAACCGCCGAACCGCTTCCGCAAGGTCTATAGCGCCTTCGTAGAGCGCCTTTCCGACGATCACACCTTCGATCCCGTCGTTTTCCGCCTCGGCGACCGCGACAAGATCGTCCATACCGGATACACCCCCAGAGGCGATGACACGCAACCCGGTCTCGCGTGCTATCCGGCGTGTCGCTTCCATGTTGGGACCTGTCATCATGCCGTCTCGCGCAATGTCGGTGTACACGATACGGACAACCCCCGCCGCCCGAACCTGGTTTCCGACATCCCGCGCGGACAGCGCCGAACCCTGTTCCCACCCGCGTACAGCCACATAGCCGTCGCGTGCATCGATCCCGACAACGACATGCTCCGGCCCCCAACGGTCGATCGCGCGTTTTATCAAGTCCGGGTCGGAAACCGCCACCGTCCCTGCGATCACCCGCGTAACCCCCATCGCAAACTGCCGCGCCATGTCGCCGATGGTCCGGATACCGCCGCCAAGTTGTATGGGAATCGACACCGCTTCGCGTATCCGAATGACGCTGGCTTCGTTGAGCGGATTGCCGGAAAAGGCGCCGTCAAGGTCTACGATGTGCAGATACCCAGCGCCCGCCGCCGCCCATTGCCGGGCCACGGCGGCCGGATCGTCGCCGTATACCGTCTCACGGTCGCGCCGTCCCTGCAAAAGACGTACACATTTTCCATTTCGAATATCTATGGCAGGAAAAATCATCATAATAGGTGTAGTCCGTCATGCGATGGTCTTTGAACGTCATTCCCTCAAAGGGTCGAACAAACACACAACACGTGGAGATTGCTAGCCTATTTATTATGCCGACAACACCCGTGTGTCAACCGGGATTTCGCTTGACAGACGGCTCGAAAGTGCCGTATCCTGCCATGACGGCAAATCACCTCGGCAGGGTCAAATGGGAAAACGGACAGGAGCACGGAGACGTGTCTACACCGATCGACTTCTGGACGGGTTTTGCAAACGACCCGGCGCCGATCATGCGGACACTGGACGCGTGGCACGCACAGACCGAAGGCGAAGCCTATTTTGTCGGTGGATGCGTACGTGACGCCCTGTGTGGCCGCATTGCCACCGATTTCGACATCGCCGTACCAGGAGACGGTCTTGCCCATGCCCGCCGTCTCGCCCACCGATTCCGCGCCGCCTACGTCCCACTCGACGAAGTCGGTCGTACAGGCCGTGTCGTCCTGCCGGGCGGCGTAACCCTCGATATTACTTCGTTGCGAGGCGTCTCCATCGAAAATGACCTCGGATGCCGGGATTTTACCGTCAACGCCATGGCCGTGCGACTGTCCGACGCATTGAAACGGCGTTTTCCGGTGATAGACCCGTTTGGAGGCGCAAACGACCTCAGCGCCCACCGCCTGCGTGCCGTATCGGAGCAGGCGTTCCGTGACGACCCGCTCCGGCTCCTTCGCGCATGGCGCCTTGCCGCAACACTCGGTCTGACCGTTGATCTCGAAACAAAACAATGGATGACAAAATGGGCAGGTTTGCTTCCACAGGCAGCCCCGGAGCGTATACACGAAGAACTGGCGACACTGTTTGCCTGCCAAGACATCACACACCTGCTGACCGACATGACACGGACCGGCGTGATGACGGCGATTTTGCCGGAGGCAACGCAAAAGTTTGCGTTTTTTCCACTGGTGAACACCCTCGATCGCTTTTTCGCATCCCCCGCCACTCCGCTCGAAAATGCCATCGTCAGTGTGCTTGCACCCATGCAAAAAAGCCGCGTCGGCGGCAACCGCACATGGATATGGCTGCTCCGGTTTGCGGCGACCGTCATGGACACACACCCCAGCGACACCTTCTCGCCGACATGGATCGCCGATCTGTGTACGCGCCGTCTACGACTCGGCAACCGGGAAAAACAATGCCTGTCCCGTCTTCTCCAAACACCGACGCATCTCTTGGAACAAAACGCCAGCGATGAGGAGACGCTCTATCGCATCGTCTGCGAAACGGATACGGATACACCCGGCGTCGCGGCGCTTGTCTGTGGCATCGCGGCACGAAACGGTCCACTGGCCTCGGAAACCACGCGTCTTATTTTTACACTCCTCAGGATATATAAAACACGAAGACAACTACGGACGGCAGGACCTCTGTTGACCGGAAACGATCTTATGACCGAATACGGCATCGCCCCCGGCCCGGTGATCGGACGTCTGCTTGCGTGTCTCGACAAACAGCGGACACTGGGCCGTATCTCCACACGGCAAGAGGCGATGATCGCCGTCCAAAGCTGGTTGGTCCGGGAACGTGCGGCACTCGGATGACCCCACTTGCCGACACGCCTTGGCGCATCGCCGCAGCTACGATAACGCTCGTCATGGCAACAGCCCTGCTGTTGCCGGCACAGATAAATGTGCTGGCGTCGAGTCTACTTCTAGTGCTGCCAGCGATGCTTATGTTGCGCGGAAAAGGATACCGCTGGCGCACGGTCTTTCGGCTTCACCCGGTTTCCTATCCACTGCTTTTTCTCGCCGTGCCCGCCGGGGTCGCCCTAAGCGTGCTGGGTGGAGCCATAGATACCGGCGTACAACTTGTCGCTCCCATGCCCGACGCATGGCGTGCGCGTCTGGAACAAAGCGTGGTGATGGATTCGCCGTCCGGGCTGGCGTTTCGTTTTTTTGCCCTGGTCGTTGTATCCTCGGTCTGCGAGGAACTGTTTTTTCGTGGATTTCTTCAGAGCGCACTCGAAAATCGCTATCCGTGGGGAACCGCCATCGTCCTGACCTGTCTGCTTTTCAGCGCGGCGCATATCAACCTGTGGTGGTTTCCTTCGCTATTTTTTACCGGATTGACGCTCGGCGTGGTCGTTTTTGCCTGTGACAGCGTATTACCCGGTATCGTCGCCCACGCCGCGCATAACGCCTTTAGCTTTGCGATGGCCAACGTACAGAAAACACAGAGCCTCCACGAACCCGACGACCCGATCCGACATCCGATGACCGTCGCCGCCGCCGCCAGCGTGTTGACCATGATCCTGATCCATTTTGTAAAACGCCGATTTCCCCGGAGCTAAACCTTGCGCTACCTCTGTACCCCAACGCAAATGCGCGCAATCGACCGCCGGGTCATCGAATCCTTCGGTATTTCAGGGTTTACACTGATGGAACGGGCCGGCGCGGCCGTAGCGCGCGCGGCCGCCGCCATGCTGGGCACCCCCGCAGAAAAACGCATCGTCGTCTGCTGTGGAAAAGGAAACAACGGCGGTGACGGTTTTGTGGCGGCGCGGCATCTCAAAAAACAAAACGCAAACGTCCGCTGTCTTCTTTTTGCCGACCGCGTCGCCGTTTCGGGCGATGCCGCGCGGCATCTCGCCGCTATGGAACAGATCGGCGTATCTGCAGAATCCATCCCCCAAAACGTCGTGTTGCCGTCGATCGAGGCCGATCTGGTCGTAGACGCGCTTCTGGGAACCGGTTTGAACGGCCCGCCACGCGGAGCCGTCGCCACCGCCATCCATGCGATCAACACCTGCGCCGCTCCCGTATTGTCGGTCGATACACCGTCCGGACTGACATCGGACACAGGCTTCCCGAATCCAGCCGAACGCGCCGGATGGACCTGTGTCAAAGCCGATCGTACCGTAACCATCGCCCTTATTAAGACCGATTTGGCCGTATATCCGGGCAAGGCATGGTGCGGGAAGGTGGACGTGGCCGACATCGGGTTTCCTCCGGAGGCCGTTGCGGCGGAAAAACTGTGGATGACGCTTCCCGAAGCGACCGACATGAAAGCCTTGCTTCCCATGCGCGGTCCTGTCTTTCACAAAGGCGACTGCGGACGCGCGGCCGTGGTAGCGGGTTCCGTGGGAATGACCGGCGCGGCAACACTGACAGCTCTGGCCGCGATGCGTTCCGGAATCGGGATGACGCTTGTATGCCTACCCGCAAGCCTCGCCGACATCATGGCCGTAAAACTGACCGAGGTCATGATTCGCCCGCTTCCGGAAACCTCCTCGCGCACGCTAAGCCTTGCCGCACTCGAAGATATCGCCGGTCTCCACACTTGGGCCGACGCGCTGGCCATAGGCCCGGGTCTCTCCCGACACCCGGAGACTGCGGCCCTGATCCGTCATGTGACGACACACGCCACGCTTCCGATCGTACTCGATGCCGACGGGCTAAACGCCTTTGCCGGTCATCCAGACCTGTGGGCAACCTGTCAGGCTCCCATAGCCATAACCCCGCACGAAGGCGAACTGTCCCGTCTTATGGACTTGTCCATCTCCGAAATCGCCTCCGACCGAGTGTCTGCCGCGCGCCGCGCCGCAAAGCGGTTCAACGTCGTCGTAGCGCTCAAAGGGGCCGGTACGGTGGTGGCCTCTCCCACAGGCGAAACGTCGATCAACCCTACGGGCAACGCAGGCATGGCCACCGCCGGGTCGGGCGACGTGCTTACCGGCATCATCACCGCTTTTTCCGCCGGCGGGCTAAAGATGTGGGACGCCGTCCGGCTTGGCGTGTATCTTCATGGTCTGTCCGGTGACATCGCCGCCGCTCGTCTCGGCATGAGAAGCCTCATCGCCGGCGATCTCATCGATGTGCTGCCACAAGCGTTTATGCAACTGGAAACCGCATGATCCGTCCATCGTTTTTCCTCGTCATCCTGTATACGCTGGCGATCCTGTGCCCGATCGGTGGGCCGGTCTTTGCGCAGACCTCCTATCGCCCCGATGACTGGGAAAGCTACAGCACCCATCGTTTTGTCTCCTCCATCGCCGTCGGATTGCGCTATGTGTATTTTGCGACGTCAGGAGGCGTCGGTCGATACGATCTGATCAAGGAAACTTGGATCGCCCCGATTACCACAGGCGACGGACTACCGGATCATCAGGTGGATGCGGTCGCCTTAGACCGGCTGTTCGGCGATCTGTGGTGCGCTACCCCCAGAGGCGTAGGGCGGTACAACGAAACATCGCTCGGCTGGACAATCTATACCTCCGGAGCCGGGAAGTCGCTTACCGATGTCCGTTCCATAGGTGTTACCGAAGCAGGACAAGTGTTATTCGACACCGGCATGGGCATGGTCGCTTTTGACCTGAGAACGTATCGGTGGCTCTCCGAAGAAGACGGTCTATGGAGAAAAATTAGCCCAGCCGAGATTCGGTGGTATGGCGAGCTCGACCGGAAAACGTATACCTATCCCCGGTTCCGAACCGACCACGACTATTTTTTTGATCCACCGAAGTCGATCGGCAGTCGCTACGATACGTATCCCGTCTCTTCTTTCGAAGAGGATCGAAACGGGCGAGTTTGGATCGGCACGTGGGGGCTCAACGTAGGCAAGGCGTCGCTTCGTTCATGGGCGATGTCGATGGAGCGGGTAGGACTTTACAACCGCAATGTCCGCGTCATTACCGCTGACGGAGACAATCTTTGGTTTGGCGGCGAGCCGGACCGCTATGGTATGCTCCCCTCGCGGTTTCCCTTGCACATCGGCCCTGCACGCGAAAACGGCGGGATTACACGCTATAACCGCAAAACAGGCGAATGGACGTATTTTTTACCGTATGAGACGGAAGGACTCACCACAGGCGATGTCCGTGCCATCGCGGCGGACAGCCGTCAGGTGTGGATCGGAACCGATGCGGGTGTCGCCGTGTTCGACAAAACCGAAGACGTGTGGACATCCGTTCCCATACAGGGCATGACTTCCACCGATGTAACCTGTCTCGCGCTCACGTCGACCGATGTCTGGATCGGAACCACCGCCGGAGTAAATCGTCTCGACCGTCCGACCCGAAGTATCACACCGGTCGCTATCGCGGAACTGCGCAGGACGCGCGTCTACGACATTGCAACGGACGACCGGAAAGCCATCTGGGTGGCGACCGACCGAGGGGTGTATCAGCGCAGTTCCTCCGGAACATGGGGCAAAATCGAAGTCCCCGACAGCGTGGGACTTGGCACTCCGTCGCTAAACATCGAATCCGATGGCCCCATGCTCTGGTTTTCCGGTGGATCCTCGCTGACGGTTTACGACCGGAATACCGGCGTATGGAAACCCTTTTTGCTTCCGCTCGCGGTCGGAAACTCCATCGGCAGTCTGCGTATTTCCGAACGATGGGCGTGGATCGGAGGCACAAGCGGAGCGGCTCGATTTGACCGGAAAAAGGAAACGTGGAGAACCTTTACCCGTCGGGACGGTCTGATCGACGATACGGTTCAGAGCGCGCTTCCCGACGGCGACTCTGTGTGGTTTGGCACGCCGCAAGGCGTTACCCGGTTTTTCTGGAACGATCCTGCACGGGAACGATGATTATTTTGAACAGAACAGCGCGTGCATACCTTGCAGCAAGCCGCGGGGTAAACGAGCGAACTCCAAACCATCAACATATCTTCCGGCAGAACGGCGGCAAGAGCGCCTACTCCTTACTGTCGAAGATGGCTTGCGGTACTATTGGCAAGCGTACTCCCCGCAGGTGGAAGACGTAAAGCTGTCTTCGGATGGCTGCGGGGGAGGCTTCAATTAGAAACTTTTTTACACGGGAGTAGCGAGTGAAAATTCTGGTTACGGGTGGTGCGGGCTTTATGGGCTCACATGTAGCCGAACGTCTGTTACGCGACGGACACCGCGTGGCGGTTGTGGACAACCTATCCACCGGATTTGCCGAAAATGTGCCCCCCGATGCCACGCTGTGCAGAGCGGATATACGAGACGAATACATGACGGAGGTATTCGAACGCGAGCGTCCGGATGCCGTGTGTCATCATGCGGCGCAACTGGATGTCCGCGTGTCGATGATCGATCCGCTGTTCGATGCGGATGTCAATATCCGAGGTTCTTTGCGACTGATGGATCTGTGCGTGCGGCATGGGGTTCGAAAATTCGTATTTGCGTCCACCGGTGGAGCGATCTATGGTGAAGACCGGATACCGGCCTCGGAAAAGGACATGCCGCGTCCCGTATCGGGTTACGGGGTAGCCAAACTCTCGGTGGAACAGTACCTGCACTGTTTTCACGTCAACTATGGTCTTGTCTATACCGCGCTCCGATATGCCAATGTGTACGGCCCCCGGCAGAATGCGCACGGCGAAGCCGGCGTCGTCGCCATTTTTTGCGACCGTCTGCTGACCGGCACTCCGGCGACTCTATATGGAGATGGCGGCCAAACCCGGGATTTCGTGTACGTAAGCGATGTGGTAGAAGCCAACGCGCTGGCGATGAACAGCGATGTCGTAGGGTCGTTCAATATCGGAACGGGTCGAGAGACCGACATTAATCGGTTATACGGCATTCTGGCAGAACTGGCGGGGGTTGTCGATCCGCCTTGCTACGGACCGGCCAAACCCGGAGAGCAACGCCGTAGCGTATTGGACTGCACGCTTGCCCGTGAAACGTTCGGCTGGTCGCCACAGGTGTCGCTCGATGCCGGGCTTGAAAAAACGATGACTTTTTTCCGTGACCGCGAGAAAGAAACGAGAAAATGACGACGGAAGAACAAGACGAAGCGCACTCCCTGATCGACCGGGCGCTCAGGGAAGATGTAGGCGACGGCGATATCACCACCGAGTGGACCATACCGCCCGATGCCTGCGCTACAGCCCGCTTTATCGCCAAACAACCGGGAGTGGCCGCCGGACTGGAGATGGCAGGCATGGTATTCGAACGGCTCGACCCGCGTGTGCGGATGACGCAGACGATGCGAGACGGCGACCGGGTGGAGATCGGACAGATCTTGGCGGAAGTAAGCGGACCGGCACGCGCCATTTTGAGCGGAGAGCGCACCGCGCTCAACATCGTCCGCCACCTGTCGGGTGTCGCCACCCTGACCCGTAGATACGTGGAGGCCGTAGCGGGAACAGGCACGGCGATTCTCGACACCCGCAAGACAACACCCGGTATGCGTCGTCTAGAAAAAGCGGCGGTGCGGGCAGGCGGTGGCGTCAATCACCGGGTGGGGCTGTTCGACATGGTGTTGATCAAAGACAACCACATTGCGGCGGCGGGTGGTATTACGCAGGCGATCATGCGCTGTCGGGAACGCATAAAACCGGACGAACCGGTAAAAATCGAAGTGGAAACCGCTACGCTCGAACAGGTGCGAGAGGCGGTCTCGCTTCCAATAGACCGGATCATGCTCGACAACATGCCGCTCGACCTGATGCGCCGAGCCGTAGAGATCGTCCACTCCGACGGTTCAGCACGACGCATCGAACTCGAAGCCTCCGGCGCGATCACGCTCGAACGGGTCCGCGACGTGGCGGAGACGGGCGTGGATATGATCTCGGTCGGCGCGCTCACCCATTCCGCGCCCGCGCTCGATATCAGTCTCGACATCACATAGCGGCGGGAGACCGTGGTATCGTCTCCAACGGTTTTACGATCTTTCTCCGCTCCGGAGTAAGTCTTTCGAGTAACGCCGGAGAAGGCTCGTATCCGTAGCGAAAATTCCCCCACGACGGTCCGTACCGGTATACCGCCACGCGCCGGATACCGGGGTTGCGGCGTCTTGCCGATCCGTGCGAGATGCCGTCTACAAACAGAATCGCATCTCCGGCTTGGAGTTCGACCTCCACCGCGCCTTCTAAGCCCTCGACCGAGACGCCTTCGGGTTTCATCCGATGCATGTCGAAATGCGGATGTTTGAAATTCGACTTGTGACTGCCGGGGATAAGCATGGTTCCGCCGTCACCGTGACCGATATCGGTAAGCGCCAACAGCATGTTGACCTGACCACACATAAACCGCCCGTTGTGATAGCGGAACTGGTTGCGCATAATAGGCGGATAGCCCCCTGAATGTAACCCGATGGCCTCCCCCGGTCCTCTGAAGTTGGCAAAATTTTCATCGATGAAAAGCGGCCCGTGGTGATAATCGAACGTGCCTTCTCCACCGACAAAATGCTTGATCTTTCCGATCCATGCGGGATGGTCGATCAACTCTTCGAACGGCTCTCCCGCCTCATAGATTTGCTGGTAGTTCAGCCCGTCGTGCGTGCCGTAGGTATGACCGTGGATATACCCGTGCCACTGTCCCTGTTCTATCGCTGGAATGGCATTGAGACAAGTGTTCAGCGCCGCGACTTCGGAAGCGTTCAGCGCCTGCCTTAATACGATAAAACCGTTCAGATCGAAAAGATAGGTTTCAAGATCGGTCGGTCTCTCCATGATTCCTCCGAAAAAGTAAAAAACCTGTGTCGGCCGGCGTCCGACAAATGCGCGAAGCATGGTCAAACCGGAAACAAAAAACGGAAGCCCGGTACATGTCACTCCTTTTTGCCGAGAAGCAAAAGCCGTGTTTTGCACAGTATACACCAAACCCGAGGGTGAGACAATCAAAACCGGGCAAAGGCCCTTATCCTGTTCAATTCATGTAATACCTTGATTAACAGTATATTATATCCATTTTTATTTTGTTATTTCAAAAATATCCTTCCCTTTGAAGCGCCGGAACCCTATAAGCGACGCTGGGAAGCCAGAAACATCGTGCTACCCGATAATTTCGAGGTGAACGATCCCACCATTCGGACCCAAACGATACGCGATCGCCGGTGTTATTACGCGATGATCGAAAACCTCGACTGGAACGTCGGGCGACTTTCCTCTTATCTAGGCGAATCGCGGCTTCGGGAAGAGACAGTGGTGATTTTTATGTCCGACCATGGGGAACTGGCGGGGAGTCACGGGCTGTTCGAAAAACAGTGGCCTTACGAAGAGTCGATCGGGATTCCTTTTTTTATGGCGGATCCCCGTATTCCGGATCGCGCTGGCACACAGCTTTACGACCCCGTGTGTACGGAAGACTTGTTCCCCACGTTTCTGGGACTGGCCGGGCTTTCGCCCCGGTCCAACCTGCTGGGGACCGATCTGACTCCCTTGATTCAAGGGCAAGCAAAAAACATGGATCGGCCGGGTGTTTTGTTGGAGTTTGTCGCGGAGACAAGAACGGGGATGCCTTTTTGCGGAAATGGCTGGCGAGGGTTTCGCTCGGAACGGTATAAATATACCGTACTTGGCGATACTGCAGGCGTTCCATGGCAATTTTTTGATCTCAAACAGGATCCTTTCGAGCGTAACAACCTTATCGATGCACCGCCGTATCAAACCGAGATTGCCCGCCATCACCGGTTTTTGCTGGATCGGATGCGCGAAACCGGTGATCACTTCACCCTGCTACCCACTTTTGGCTGTTCTGGGTTCAATATGCCCTACCCCGATCTCTGACGGATTTTCTTTGATGGCCAACTGACACGCCGGTCTTTTCATCTTGACGCAAGAAAGCGGATGGTCCATTTTGGAACTATCCGCTTTCTTGCTATAAGCGACTCTATGAAATTTTAGTGGTTCGATGAGGTTGCTTGGGTATGGCGCTTATTCTCGTGGCAGACGATCAAGAACAAATCCGGCTCATGCTCAAAAGTCTATTCGAGCAGTTCGGGTACGAGGTATTGCTTGCGATAAACGAACCCGAGGCGCTTGCCCGGTACCATTCGCAACCCGCCGATCTTGTCATCACCGACATCATGATGCCGGACATGGAAGGCATCGAGACCATTCGCGAATTACGCAAGATCAACCCCGGCGTCCGGATCATCGCCATGTCGGGCGGTGGCACCATCCGCGCCAACGAGTACTTGCGCATGGCCAGCATGTTCGGTGCGCGTCGGGTCATCGAAAAGCCCTTTGACTTACGCGACATGCTGATAGCCGTCCGCGCCTGTCTCGCCGACTGATCAGACCGTCGTTTCCTGCCCGATCCGCCGGTTTTTGAGCGCCGGCAACACCGTCCGCACCTTTTCCAAATACTCCATGTCGAGTTCGGCCATGATGACCGTCTCGGCGTCCGATGCCTGCGCAACCACCGTCCCCCATGGGTCGATGATCATGCTGCGACCATAGCAGATGCTGGCGTCGGGTTTGATACCGACCTGGTTGCAAGCAAGGACATACACCTGATTTTCTATGGCACGCGCGCGCAACAACACCTCCCAATGGTCTCGCCCGGTTTTCATGGCAAACGCGGCCGGCACGGCGACGATATGCGCGCCTCGATCCGCAAGCGCCCGATAAAGTTCCGGAAACCGAAGATCGTAGCATATCGTAATCCCGATCGTCCCAAACGGCGTGTCGTCCGTCACCACCTCCTGCCCGTGTTCGACGGCCTGTGATTCGACGACGACGACTTCTCCGGGCGCGATAAGTTCGAAAAGGTGTATCTTGCGATAAATCGTCCGGATATTGCCGTCCGGCCCGATAAACAGGTTGGTGTTGTACACCTTTTCCTGGCCGGGTATACACTCGAAAAACGTGCCACCGACAAGATACACCCCATGACGGCGCGCCGCCTCCCGCAACGTCTCGGAGGTCGGTCCGTGCAACGGCTCGGCCATCTGACGCATTCGATCCAAACTGTGGACATAGACAAACATTTCCGGAAGCACGACGATGCGGGCGCCTTGGTCCGCCGCCTGCGCAATCCCGGCCACAGCCTTTTTCCGGTTTTCCTGCACGTTGTCCTGCGCGTCCATCTGAACGATGGCCGCCATGATTCCCGCCATTTTTATCCTCCTGGTAAACGTGTCGGCTCGGGCTTCGATGAGCAAGTTGTTTTATCTGTGTTACGCAAACCGCTCAACAAGCCACGTCGATGCGCAAAAAGTCGCCGGAGTCGCGTTGACGGGCAAACTTGTGTGCTGTCTGCAAAAAATTCTTCAAGTTTTGCCAACCGGCTTGACAGGCCATCGCTACAGGCATATAGGTAAAGCTCGGGGGCTATTTGACCCCAGCGGTTGTACCGCTTCTTTTATCCAACCAAACCCACCGGAGCCGATGATGTCGGAAGAATTGGACACCGATACGATCGTAGACCGTATCGTCGAAGAAGACCCTCGTTATCCTCGTCAGGCGTACGGTTTTATGATGGAAGCGCTAAAACATACGACCGGAAAACTGCCCGTGCGTCGTCATGTGACCGGCCAGGAGCTTTCGCTTAGCATTCGGGAATACGCCATCAGGCAGTTTGGGATTTCCACGCGCTTTATCCTGAGTCAGTGGGGGATTACCCGCACACGCGACTTTGGAGAGATCGTTTTCAATCTGGTTCGCGCCGGGTTGATGCGCAAAACCGAAGAAGATTCCATCGACGACTTTGACGACATGTACGATTTCGAAACCGAATTCGACCGGAATTTTGTCATCACAGTCGATAAAACGGTGTGCTGACCGATCATTCGCCCGTTTCGCGTTCGTCCGGCGTGTGTCCCGTGTCTTCGGTTTCCGGGGCGGACGCCTCCTCTGAGGCGCTTCCCGGTTTTCGGCGGCGTACGCGCCGACGCGGAGGGCGGCGGCGGGCAGGTTTTTCTTCTCCCGTATTTCCCGGTGATTCTCCGCTTTTCTCGGCTCCACGACGCTCCGGTGTCGCCACGGCATCACCCCCGCCTTCTTCAGTTCCACGACGCTCCTGTGTCGCCGTAGCGTCGTCTGTCGCGGCTGTCGTCTCGGAGACCGTCTTTTCGTCGGTATCTTGGCGCTCCGCATTTTCCGTACCGGATTTTTCATCCCCTCTGCGCCGCCGATTGCCCGATCTCCGTCGCCGCCATCGGCGCGATCGTCTGCCTTCCTGACGGTCCTGTCCGGTCTCTGCGGCTTCTTGCGGGGCGTCGGTTTCTTCCTCGGCATGGGTATCCACAATCAAAGAGGCTACAGGCGTCTCTTCGTCCGCGACACGCCCTTCGTCCGGCGTTTCGGCTTCTTCCGTCTGCGGAAAAAAGATGGTACGCCCCGGTGCGCCGCTTCGAGTAGGCAGTTTGCGAGCAATGGCTTTGGGAAAAACCAAACGAGCCGTCACAAGTGGATTGGTCCACTGGCTGATTCTAAGTGCGCCGCCAAGACCGATCAACAGATGCGCCGTATCAAAATCCAACCCTTTTTCCTGTTCGAGCCACCGGATCATTTCCGTTACGGCCAGCCGCGACGCATGCTCCACCGTAGACGCCGAAGTGATCGTCACCCAGTCGTTATGGGTTTTGACACGCGGCCAGGAAAACCGACCTCCGGGCAGGGTGTCTACGCGAAAGGTTACCTCGGCGCCCACTTCGACGCCCGTACCGCTGATCTGCCCGTCGCCGATACACGCTTTGACGTCGCCAAGAGACAGCAAAGCCCCTTTAACCTGAACAGGCAAAAACACACGCGACCCGGACGTAACCTCCATCGTGTCCATGTTGCCGCCATGACGTCCCGGATAGGCGGTGCCGATTTTGCCATGCCGCGCCGCCACACCGATATTGCCGATTACCGGATGGAGCGGCAGGACGATACCGTCTTCCAGCGTGACACGATCTTTATGAACGGAGGCGGTGCGCGTCACGGAGCGTCTTATATCCTTACCCAGTATACCTCCGCCCGGACGTACCCATGCCATTCCGGAAGAGGCCGGAGCAATACGCAGGATATGAACGCACAACACATCGCCCACATCCGCCCCGTCTATATAGATCGGACCGGAGACCGGAATGTTTTCCGGACCTTCAGGACGGCCGTGCGTAGGCCGATCGGCGATCACCTGCCCATTAAAGCAATCCTGCGTTTCCACAACGACGGTTTCGCCACGGGTTACGGTCAGCGCCGGGCGTAGTTGCGGGTCAAACTCGGTATGCGTCCGGTTGCGGGAAACACGCCGCGCCGAAGAGGCGTCCGTTTCCATTTCGGGGATCGATTCCAAATTAAATCAAACTCCTTCATGTTGAGGTCTGTCCAAAAGCTTTGTGCTGAGGTAGCAAGAGGTAGACTTTCCGAAAGGTCGCTTACCCGAACAGTTCGTCTCCATAGGCAAACAAGGTTGGCAGACCGCCTGTGTGCAGAAATACGACCGATTCGTCCCGCCCGTAGCGTCCTTCCCGAATATGACCGATCAGCCCGTCCATGGCCTTGGCCGTATATACCGGATCCAGCAGAATCCCTTCAGTCTCCGCTACCCGTTTCATAGTTTCCAGGCTGGTCCGCGACAATTCTCCGAATCCGGGACGGGCAAATTGGCAGTTTACTTCGAAATCTTCCGGAGCAAAGACAAGATCAAGACCGATCACAGAGGCGCATTCGGTGGCGGCGGCCGCCAGACGACGGCGCATCTGCTCCTCGTCTTCTACCCGGTAGCCCATGCCGAACGCTCGCGTGGACGAACCGATCGCACGCAGACCGACGACAAGTCCGGCAAGCGTGTGCGTACTCGAACTGACGTAGACCGCCGTGGGTTCTACACCCCGTTTTTCCGCCTGCTCGCACAGTTCGAGCGCACCTTCGGCATACGCCACCGCACGGAGTGCGGCTCCATCCACGCTCGTGTCATACGGTTTGTGACCCTGCTCACGCAAACGCGCCATCGCGTTCTTTTTTTCTTCTGTGGCTATCGCGGAAAAAACGTACTTGACCTGCGCGCCCAACAAGTGGTCGAGCAGAAGATTCCCGTTGACCGGATAGCTTTTAGGATCGCGCGGAATGACAAGCAGGGCTTTCATCCCCAATTTGGCGGCGGCGGCAGCGGTTTGGCACGAATGATTCGACTGGGAGTCCGCACCGTGTACCAGATAGTCGCAACCCTGTGAGATCGCCGGTCCGAGCGAAAAGACAAACTGACGCGCTTTGTTTCCGCCCAGCGCCAGGCCGGTCATGTCGTCACGTTTGATCCAAATACGGGGGCCGGCAAGCACTTCGGAAAGACGGGGGCAATCGTCGAGTGGAGTAGGCAAGTGAGCGACGGGTGCTCGTGGAAAAACGGACAACAATTGGCGCAGATGATCCGCCGCACCGAGATCGTATATCATGAAAAAAGTCTTCTCCTGCGAAAAGAAAACACCGGGATTTTTTCCGGTGTTTTCCGGCGGCGACCCGGGCTAATGCCCGGATGCGGCGCTGTCTGCGGATCGCGGATCCGGCGCACCGAGACGTTGACCCGTCTTCGGATCGATCATGACGCTGTGACCGTCACCTTGTACATAGGGACCGCCACTGAAACCGGTCATATTCACCTTGTGTCCCATGGCTTTCAACGTTTCTACGACATCGGCGGCTACACCGTTTTCGATGTTGAGCACATCGGGAAACCACTGGTGATGCAAACGCGGCGCATCCACCGCCTCCTGCATGGTCATTTTATGATCGATCACGTTGAGGATCAGTTGTAACGTAGTATTGATAATGGTGCGACCCCCCGGACTACCGACCACGAGATACGGCTTGTCGTCTTTGGTTACAATGGTAGGCGTCATGGAAGAAAGCATTCGCTTGTTGGGTTGGATCGTGTTGGGCGGTGTTCCGATCTGGCCAGTAGCAAGCGTCGTTCCGGGTTTCGAGTTAAAGTCGCCCATCTCGTTGTTGGTCAAAAAACCGGCCCCTTCGATGACGATATGCGACCCGTATCCGCCTTCAAGTGTGTAGGTGTTGGACACGGCATTTCCCCACTGATCCACTACTGAAAAGTGGGTGGTTTCCGTGGATTCGACCGGCCCGGTGAGTTGGGGACCGAATTTTTCGCTGCGCGAGGCGTAGTACGGGTCGATCGTGGCGCGGTACTGCGCGGCGTGGTCTTTCGATATGAGCGATGGCACAGGCATTTCGACAAAGTCGGGATCACCCAGATGTCGGGCGCGGTCGGCAAAAGCTCGGCGCATAGCCTCGGTCATAAGATGTAGCGTTTTCGACGAATTGTGTCCCAGTTTTTGAAGATCGTAGCCTTCGAGGATATTGAGCATCATGGCAAGCGTGATGCCCCCCGAGCTGGGTGGCGGCATGGAGATGATCTCGTGACCTCGGTATTTGGCACGGATCGGCTCTCGGATAACCGCCTGATAGTTTGCCAAGTCCTCACGGGTAATGATACCGCCGTTGGCCATCATATCTATTTCGATCAACTCGGCAGTTTTTCCTTTGTAGAAGCCGTCTCTTCCTTCTTTTGCGATGCGTTTGAGCGTTTCGGCAAGGTCTTTCTGAATCCAGCGGTCGCCCGCCTGCCACGGTTTGCCGTCGGCACGCATCATCACCTTTTTGCTCGCTGGAATCTGGGCAAAGATATACGAGACCTGGTTTAGACCGTTGGCTATGTTGTCAGTAAGGATAAACCCTTTTTCCGCAAGATCGACCGCAGGCTGCACGACCTGCGCGATGGGCATGGTTCCGTATTTTTCGAGCGCAAGCGTCAGTCCTGCCACCGTCCCCGGAACGCCGATGGCCAGATGATGTATCCGGTTGGTAAACGGATTCGACTCTTTGCCTTGGCTGTCTTTGGTCGTTATCTTGGGATTGCGCGCCGCCTGTCCTTTATCGTCGAGATACATGGTTGGGGTAGCCTTGCCGGGGGCTTTTTCGCGGTAATCTACCGCAACGGCATTCCCATTGGCCATACGGATCACCATAAAACCGCCGCCGCCGATATTACCTGCCGAGGGTTGCGTTACAGCAAGGGCAAAACCTACCGCTACCGCCGCATCTATGGCGTTACCCCCTTTTTTCAGGATTTCCGCCCCGGCTTGCGTAGCCTGCGTCTCCACCGAGACCACCATGCCGTGGGGAGCGGCAACGGGTTTGCGAGACGCTGCGTCTACCGAGACGGACAGGGCAAGAGACAGCAGACATCCGCCAAGAACCGAAAAAACCGACCATCGAGTTTTCATAGGATGGCTCCGTAAAAAGAAGGATGATAACCGGCCTGTTCCAAACAGACCGAACGCTGGCAGGGTATTATAAAAACGGAGAATCGGGCGTCAAGAAGAATCCGGACGACAAAACCGAATACGCATCTGACAGGACATATCTTCAAAAAGATTTCTCTTGGTAGGGTCTGCAACCGCCGCATATATTGCGATGTTTCGTAGCGCGGGAAATGGCCGTGCCCGTCGATCCAACCGTGTATCTCCGAAAGGCGGATGTAATGCGCAGACATTATCGACTGATGATTCCCGGCCCGGTAGAGGTCGATCCCGAAGTCCTTTCACACATGAGCGACCCCTTGATGGCACATTATGGGGACGAGTGGGTGGAAATATGGAACGGTGTCATCGCCAATCTCAAACAGGTGATCGGGACGACGGGCGATGTGTTGGTGGTGGTAGGTTCGGGCAATACCGCCAACGACATCGTCGTCAACAGCCTGTTTAATCCCGGGGACCGTGCATTGGCACTCAACAACGGTCTTTTCGGCCAGCGTCTTGTAGAACTGTGCCAAGCCCACGGCGTCGAGACCGTCGAAATCGAGAAACCCTGGGGCGTTCCGTTTACGGCGGAAGACATCCACCGGGCAGTGCGTGAAAACACGGGTCTGAAGGCGGCGCTGATCGTACACGGGGAAACATCCACCGGTATTGCCAACCCCATCCAGGAACTGGCCCAGGCGGCACGGTCACACGGACTTGTGGTGATGGCCGACACCATCGCCTCGCTGGGCGGCGAACCCTACCGTATGGACGAATGGGGCATCGACATGACCGTATGCGCGTCGCAGAAGGCGCTCGAAGCGCCACCCGGACTTGGCATCGTCGCTGTAGGCGAACGCGCATGGACGCTTATGGGCGCGCGCCGCAAGCCGCGCGGATGGATGACCGACCTGCAACTGTTGCGTAAATACGCGCAGGAACAGGCCAACTTTCATCCGCATCCGGGAACCATGCCGGTAAATGCTTTTGTCGCCCTTCGCAAAAGCACACAGTTTATTCTCGAAGAAGGTCTCGAATACCGGTGGGTCCGCCACAACCGCATCGCCCGCGTCATGCGCAACGGGGTACGCGGCATGGGACTTCGCGTGTTGGCCCAAGAAGACGCCGCGTGTGTAAACCTGACCGTCATCATGGCCGACGGAAAATTTGATCCGGGCGATCTGCAGGCGTATCTCAAAGCCCAGTACGGCATGCATATTGCGCGGGGCATTGGGCCGTATTTTGATAAGGCGGTTCGGGTCGGTCACATGGGACCCAATGCCAGCATGGAAGCCATCGTGCCGTTTCTGGTCGGCATGGAGCAGTATCTTCGAAAACAAGGACACGATATCCCACGCGGTGCCTGTCTGGCCGGAGTCGAGTAGGACGCGGCAAGCCGCGTCCGGCTTTTCATCGAAAGGAAACAGCCATGATCTACGAAGAACGCATCTACAAAATCATGCCGGGCCGCATCCCCGATATTCTCAAACGATTTACCAACCATGCCCTTCCGCTGTTCGAACGACACGGTATGAAACTCGTGGGGTTTTGGACCACCTCGATCGGGCCGAGCAACCATGAGTTGATCTATCTGATGGCTTACGAAAGTCTCGACGAGCGCGATCGTCAGTGGACCGCCTTTGCCGGCGACCCCGACTGGGTTCGGGCAAAGGCCGAGAGCGAGGCCAACGGCCCGCTTGTAGTAGAGGTGTCTAACCGGATTCTCAAGCCCACCACCTTCTCTCCGATGCAATAACGCGATGTTCGACCTTCCCGTCCTGCCGGCCCCACGGCATGCGCTGGCCGTGCAAATCGCCGTCGAGGCAGGACGGCAGGTCCATGCCGCGATCTCGCGCGCATCGATAGTCAAGGACGAGGCTTCGCGCGAGATCGTTACCGAGGCGGACCAACTCGCCGAGCGGATGATCACCGAGGCTGTGCGTCACGTTTTTCCGGACGACGCCGTGCTGGGCGAAGAAAACGGACTGTCCGTCGGGCGGTCCGGGTATACATGGGTAATCGACCCGATCGACGGCACGACCAATTTTGCCAATCGGATCCCGGCCTACTGCGTATCCATCGGCGTGCTTGAAGACGGTCGTCCCCATGTCGGTGTGGCGTACGACCCGACCCGAGACGAACTCTTTCACGCGGTGTGCGGTCACGGCGCTTTTCGAGACGACGTCCGAATTTATGTCC
>VGJU01000018.1 GCA_016867335.1 Candidatus Zixiibacteriota bacterium
CGCGGCGGGTTCCGGCGCGGTTTTGCTCATTCCCGTCATGTTGCGCGATGGTTCCGGTGGGCCGCCATCGCTCGAACTCTCCGATGTGATTGTCGCCTCGGCGCAGGCCCAGCGGGTTCCGGTCACCATCGGCGCGCCGGTGAAGGCCAGCGCCATCCCCACCTCCTTCACGCTTCACGCGGCTCGTCCCAATCCGTTCAACCCGTCCACGCAGATTGCGTACGAGGTTCCCCAGCAGGCTCACATCACGCTGATCGTCTACAATGTGCTGGGACAGGAGGTTGTGCGCCTCGTGGATGCCGTACAGCAAGCAGGCCGCTATACCGTAACCTGGGACGGGCGCAACACGCGAGGTGAGGCAGCATCCAGCGGTGTTTATCTGTACCGACTTGCCAGCAGCACCGGTTTTGTCGAGTCGCGCCGGATGCTCCTGCTCAAGTAGGACGGGCATCTGCGTGGTCGATAACCGGGTGCGGACCGCAGCCGGGGCGTACGACGGATGCACCGGAGAGTATCCGTCTGAAAAAGAGGGGTTCATGGCGCAAGCAATTCCGGACGAAACGTGATCAAACAGGCTTTTAAGGAGGAAACATGAATTGGCATCTGGAAGTTCTCAGGAAGTATGCAGTCTTCAATGGACGGGCAAGAAGGAAGGAATACTGGTATTTCTGTGCCTATTCTATGTCATCATCTTCATTGTTCTTTCAGTCATCGATGGTGTTACCGGAAGCTACAGTCGGGAAGATGGAATGGGCTTACTAGGAGGGATTTACACGCTTGCCGTGTTCGTTCCCAGCATAGCCGTAGCCGTGCGCCGACTTCACGATACTGAGCGTAGCGGTTGGTGGCTTCTAATCGCATTGGTTCCGTTTATCGGCGCAATTGTCCTACTGGTATTCATGGTTCAAGACAGCAAGCCTGGGAAGAACCAATACGGTGCAAATCCGAAAGAAGCAACCGTCTAACACGACACGCGCCAGACGAGGCCGGCACTCCGCATCTCTTCGCGATGGGGCGCCCCCCTTGGGCGACCGGTCCCGACACTCACGGAGTAATCCAGAGCTGGCCTCGCAGGTGTGCCTACCGTTATCCGTCAAAGCCAGACGCAAAACCAGCAATCTTGGAGATGTTTCATGACAATTGACCTTGCAAAACTTTGGGATTTCAACAAACCCGATGTAAGCGAGGAACGCTTCCGCTCAGCGCTTTTAACTGCGTCTGGTGATGACGTGTTAATACTTCAGACACAGATTGCTCGAACATACGGGCTTCGTCGCGATTTTTCCAAATCCCAACAAATCCTTACAGACATTGAGCCGCAACTTGAAAAGTCCAGCATTGAAGCGAGAGTGCGTTATTATCTCGAGCTGGGACGGACCTATTCGTCTGCCACGCATCCACCTGAGTCGCAGACAGCCGAAGTCAGGGAACTGGCTCGCTCTGCTTTTTTGCAGGCGGCTGAACTTGCGCAACATGGAAAACTCGACAGCCTGGCTATTGACGCGCTTCACATGATGACCTTTATAGACACCGCATCCGAAGAACAGATTGAATGGAATCGCAAGGCGATGGTGCTCATGCAATCATCATCCCAGCCAGAAGCAAAGAAGTGGGCAGGCGCTCTCCACAACAATACAGGATACGCACTTCACCTTTTAGGACGTAATGAAGACGCGCTGGTAGAATTCAAACTAGCCCTTGCCGCACATGAGCAGGGCGGAAATCCCCCAAACATCCGAATTGCGCATTGGATGATTGCTTGGACATTACGATCTCTTGGACGGTTGAATGATGCAATTGAGATTCAGTTACGCCTCGAAAAAGAGTGTGATGTAGCAGGCGAACCTGACCCCTATGTTTTTGAAGAACTTGAACTGCTTTATGAAGCGGCAGGCGAAAAGGAAAAATCTGAATTCTATACGACTCGCCGTAAGGCAACATCGTAACCTAAAGAAATGACGGCTAACAAGCGTGCATCTGACGTGTGGGTACAGTACGAATTTTCAAGCACTTTTCTAGCTTCGAGTTATTCCTGCTTCCAAGCATTCTCCACGCCCGCCCACACGCAGGTAACGCAAACCGTTAGCCCGACATAGATCCGAGGAGACAAATACTTGCACTGGATCGCCCCCACCGAAAAAGACGCCGCTCAGGACTAAGTTCGGCGAGAAACGCCGTCATCACCAGTAAAACTGTCCGAACCATTAGGAGAACAAATATGAACAAGAAAATCGCTCTTTCGGTTAGTGTTTTAGGCGTCTTTGGCGTTTTTCTCTCTTGTGCGTGGGCTACAGAGCTTTTTTCTGGGGCAGATCAATTTGTTGCCATGTTCGCGCCTTGGTCGGTCTTCTTGCTGGTTCTTGCGAATGTTTCAACAGTGAAGGAGCAGAATACGGCGGATGCCATAAAGAGAACGGAGGAACTGATCGCCGCGACAGACAAACTGAGACAGAAACTGTGGGACGACCCGCACCGCCCCCGGTATCACTTTATGCCGCGCCAAGCGTGGATGAACGATATCAACGGGGCAATTTTCTGGAAGGGTCGCTACCACATTTTCTATCAGTATAACCCTGAGGGCGGCTATTGGAAATGGATGCAGTGGGGGCACGCTTCCAGTGTGGACCTCGTACACTGGGTACATCATCCGATCGCCCTCACGCCGGACCGGGACGGCCCGGACCGAGATGGGTGTTTCAGCGGCGGAGCATTTGTCAATAAACAGGGGGTGCCAACGTTCATCTACCATGGCGTTCCCGACGGCACCTGCATTGCTACCGCAGATGATGATCTGCTCGTCCACTGGACCAAACATCCGGCAAACCCTGTCATTCGCGTACCCAAGGAGGGCGAGCCGGGACATGGCAAATACGTAGTCTTTGATCCGACCGCCTGGGTCGAAGACGATACCTATTTTGCCTTGATCGGCAACCGCATACCCGGTATCGAAGGTGACGGGACAGCGCTGTTCAAATCCAAAAACCTTGAACAGTGGGAGTTCGTCGGGTCGTTCTACAAATCCGATCGCCGTTGGACCGACGCCCGCGAGGATTGCGCCGTCCCCGACTTCTTCCGCCTCGGGAATAAGCACATGCTGCTGTTCTGCAGTCACCTGCAGGGAAGCCAATATTATCTCGGACGCTGGAATGGAAAGGATTCTTTTGGAGCGGAAACGCATGGTTGGATGCACTGGCCCGGGGGGCACATGGGCGGACCGAGAAGTCTGCTGGACGACCAAGGGCGCCGCATCTACTTCGACTGGATATGGGAGATACAAGGCAAGGATCGCGAAAGGGCATTCGGCTGGTCCGGGGTCATGACGGTGCCGAGAATACTCTCACTCGCCGCCGACGGCAGTACGCTCTTAATCGAGCCGGCGCCTGAACTCGAGGTTCTCCGCTTCAAACCGCGTAAGCGTCAGAATATCCATATGGCCGCGGATGCTGAAATCAAACTTGATGATATCAGCGGTGATAGCCTCGAACTGGCCGCGGAAATCCAGCCGACAGGCGCTAGCGAATTCGGCCTGAAAGTTCGCTGCTCGGAAGACGGGACAGAACAGACACTTATCATTTGCGAGCCTTCTGCCCATAAGCTCAAAATCGACATAAGCAAATCGACGCTCGACGAAGCCATCAGAGAACGGTACCATTGTTACCGAGGTAACGGACCACCTGTGAAAGCCCAGGAAGCGCCGTTTGAGCTTCGCGACGGGGAAAATCTGAAACTGCGTATCTTTGTGGACAGATCGGTAGTTGAGGTGTTCGCGAACGGGCGGCAGTGCATCACGCAACGAATCTATCCTACCCGCGGCGACAGTCTGGGTATCGCGCTTTTTGCCCGAGGCGGCAGTGCGAAAGTAATATCACTTGAGGCCTGGGAAATGGCGCCAACAAACAGTTATTAGCCAACTATCGGTTCCTAAAGAGGTGATGTGTGCGATATTCTTTTGCATGGGATCCCCAGAAAGCAAGAGATAATCAGCATAAACATGGGATAGGCTTTGAACGAGCGGCTACGGTCTTTCGTGATTCGCAAGCCCTATCGATTTATGATACGGAGCACAGCAAGGATGAGGATCGCTGGATTACCCTGGGTCTGGACCGTGAAGGCGTTGTGCTGGTGGTTGTACACACATTTCATGATGTTGATCAAGAGACTACGCGCATTCGTCATCTCCACGCGCAAAGCAACCAGACGTGAGCAACGTCAATATTTAGAGAGGCAATCATGAAACGAGAATATGATTTTTCTAAAGGTGAGCGGGGGAAGTTTTATCTTCCTGATGCAGAGCTGGATATTCCTATCTATCTGGATCCAGAGGTGGCGGCTTTTGTTCAAAAAGCTGCGGCATCCAAAGGGGTTGATATGGAAGAGCTCGTCAACGATTGGATACGTAAAGATATAGCTTTGATTGAGACGGTCCTTCAGGAAGGCTCCAAAACTTTGTCCTCCACCTGAGAGATGGCCGATTCTGAACGTGATTGGGCCCTATCCAAAGCCTTGACTCTGAGATAGTCATTAGCCGGGATTCTTATCCAGAAAGAATATTTCCACCCAACAACGGTTTGAAACAGACTGGCGTCTGCTTCGGTCACACCGGCTGTTTAAACCAAGGTCGTTAGGCCGAGCGCCATGTCGCTAGGGTCGTCGTGAGATGAGCCAAACAAGGAAGCGGACGAACAGCAGACCGGCGCTGTGGCGTTGCCCCAAGTGCGGCGAGCGCTTCACGACCCGGAATCAGTGGCACGCATGCGGGTCCTTTGACCTCGACACGTTGTTCGCGCGCAGTCAGCCAGTCGTGCGTCGCCTCTACGAGCGATTCCTTGAGATCGTCCACGAGTCAGGCCCCGTGACGGTCATTCCACAGAAAACGCGGATCGCGCTCTAGGTTCGAATGCGGTTCGCCGCCCTGATGCCGCAGAATGATGCGCTGAAGGGCCATCTGGTTCTGGCGCGATGTGTTACTTCGGAGCGATTCGAGAGGATTGAGACGTACTCGCCTCGCAACCATGTACACGTGTTTCTACTCCGGTCGGAGGACGACTTCGACAAGACGTTTCAGGGGTTCATCAGCGAAGCGTACAGGGTCGGCAGGCAGGAACATCTTGAGTAGCCAGCCTAACACAGCATGGAGCGAGTGGCGCTGCGCTTGCCAATCCGCTCAACGGCAGGGCGTTAGGGGGACATGGGACATTCAAGATGGCACCGGGAATCGCATAATTGCCCAGATGTACAAAGGTGGGCAAATGCCTTTGGATGGTAGGGCCACTTGGGGCCGAGCGACTTCGATGAGAGAAACGACGCCTACCATGCTGCTGGCCTTTCGAATGTAAGAAGTTGTTGCATTAAACCAAGCTGCGCCTAATGAATTCGGTTTCCACGAGAAATTGCGATCCGTGCTGTACGTAAACTCGAACAATTACATGCTGCCACTGTACTTGATGACTTGAAAACACCACCAGACAACCGGCTCCATGAGCTTGGACGCGACTGTAACGGACAACACTCGATTTCCGTCAATGACCAATGGCGCATCTGTTTCAGGTTTGAAAATGGCGATGCCTATGAGGTCGAGGTCTGTGACTATCACTAGGAAAGAGGCATAATGAGCATTCCCAACACCAGACGGATGAAGCGTCGGCCTACTCATTCAGGCGAGATATTGCGCGAAGACTTCATGCCTGACAACAATCTGACCGTCATCGGGCTGGCAAGTGCCCTTGGTGTTTCCCGACAAACGGTTAACGAACTTCTTCGTGAGCGTCGTGCAATCAGCCCAGGGATGGCTCTACGTCTGTCTCGTCTTTTTGGCAACTCCCCGGAATTCTGGCTTAACTTACAACGCGCAGTGGATCTTTGGGACGCGGAAGCCGCGATCAAGAAGGATGTACGACAGATTAAGCCGTTGCACATCGCCTAACACATCGCACTGGAGCCGACCGCACCAATGACAGTCGGTGCTGCCAGTCCATCGTCCGTGGCGCGGCGGCTCACTCCATCTCGGTTGCAATAAAAGACTACAATGAACGATTATGTTGCTGTGAGTTTGGGTGTGATATGTGCCGGAATGGGCGGGGAGCTTTTTGTGCGAGGCGCCGTCGGTCTTGCGCACTGGGCGCGAGTTTCTCCGGGTATTATCGGGGTAACCGTTGCCGCCTTCGCCACCTCGAGCCCCGAACTGTCCGTCGCTATCAATGCCGGGATGGCTGGACAACCACCAATTGCCCTCGGCGATGTGCTCGGAAGTAACGTGGTGAATGTCGCGCTGATCCTTGCGCTTGCTTTGGTCATTTCCGGTATTCAGAGCCCTCGTGACAGCGTGAAAAGAGATTTTCCTGTGGCCATGTTGGTCCCGGTTGTCACAGGCGTGCTTATGCTGGACGGCATGCTGTCCAGATTCGACGGCGGCCTCATGTTGAGCATGTTTTTCGCGTGGCTGGTGGCCGCGGTTATTGAGGCACGCAAACAACGCAGTGTCACAGAGGAGGTTCTTGGTGAGCATCGGGGGTGGTTTGCTGTGCTGTCCTGCATTGTCGGTCTCGGCTTCCTGATCGCTGCAGGCACGCTCATTGTGGCGGGATCCCGAGGCATTGCTATGGCCTTGGGGATCGATGCCTTTGTTATTGGGGCAACCATTGTGGCGGTGGGCACATCCGTGCCTGAACTCGCCACCACCGTCATTGCCAAGCTGCTAGGACACGATGAGGTGAGCTTGGGGACCATCCTGGGCAGTAATATCTTTAACGGCGTTTTTATCGTTGCCGTAGCGGCCATGCTCTCCCCGATCACCATCAGTTGGCGTGAGGTGGTGGTTACCTTGGTGTTTGGCCTCGTGGCTTTGGTGTGCACGTACCCCACGCGCACCGGCTTCATCGAAGGCAGGCGGGGCGTGTTGCTGCTGGTGCTTTATGCGGTCTATCTCACGACGATCCTGCAACGCCAAGCAGCCTAACCCACGCGTTGCACCTGACTGCCTACAGCCTACGCTTGGCTCCGGCTTCCGACAGCAGGTGAGCGCCACGCTGGGCGGCACGAGCACAACCGTGGATGATGTCAGTCGCAGAACGCGTAGACGATAGCCGCTATGATCACATCGCTTTTAACATTGACAGCGCGAACTATTGAAGACGGGTCTCCAGACTCATGCGTCTTGGCGTCAAGCAATGGATCGTGATTAGGGCGTTGACGCAGCATGAGACGGACATCCGGAGCGATTGTCGTGGCGGCCTACGTTAATTGGCGCAAAAGTGGCCTCGTAGAGGCGTGGTACAACTGAGGAACACAGACACCCTCCTTAAAGATTACGTCTTATATGTTCTATCTTCTCCTCTCATCCTCGGATCCAGCCGGTCTCGCAGGTAATCCCCCAGCAGATTGAATCCCATCACCATCACCATGATGCACAGACCGGGGGCAACGGCCAGCCATGGCGCACTCTGGACATACATGCGTCCCCGGCTGAGCATGGCACCCCATTCCGGCGTGGGGGGTTGTACGCCAAGACCGAGAAAGGAAAGCCCGGCCGCTACCAGTATCCCCGCACCGATACGCAGGCTGGCCTGTACAAACACCGGAGCCAGCGTGTTGGGCAGGATGTGGATAAACAGGATGCGCGACGTCCGACAGCCGGTCGCCATCGCCGCCTCCACATAGGGCATTTCGCGGACGGCGATTACCGCACCGTGCGAGATACGTGCAAAAGTTGGCATCGAAAACAACCCGACCGCCACGACGACATTGACAACACCTGTGCCAAGTACGCTGATGATGGCAAGGGCGAGCAGTATACCGGGAAACGCCAGCAATACATCCACCACGCGCATCAGGAGCGTCTCCGTTTTTCCCCGGAAGTAGGCGGCAATCATGCCCCACGGTACGCCACAGATCAGTCCGGCGACCATGCCCGTCACCCCTATGATCAGCGCATAGCGTGATCCGTAGAGCAATCGACTCAACACATCGCGGCCCAATTCGTCGGTACCGAGCCAGTACGCGCCGCCGGGCGGCATCAACGTGGTTTCCAGATGATTTGCCAAAGGGTCGTAAGGCGAAAGTACAGGGGCTAACAGCGCTATCAGCCCGCCCGCCGCGACGATACCACCCCCGATAAAACCGGTCGTATGTTTTGACATCGTTCAGCCTTTTCCTTTGTCACGCCACCCCTTGCACCCGGATTGATTTATTTTTTCACCCTTACCCTCGGATCGATCAGTCCGTACAAGAGGTCCACGCCAAGATTGACCAGCACAAAGACGACGGCCAGCAACAGGACCGCCCCTTGGATCACCGGAAAATCCCGGACACCGATGGCATAGACGATAAGTCGTCCCAGACCGGGCCAAGCAAAAACCATCTCGGTAAGTACCGCACCGCCAAGCAGCGATCCGAAGCTAAGCCCTACGACCGTAGTCGTCGGAATCAGGGCGTTGCGCAGTGCGTGTTTGAGCACCACCCACGACTCGCGCAACCCTTTGGCACGGGCGGTACGCACATAATCCTGCCGTAGCACTTCGAGCAGGCTGGATCGTGTCATGCGCGCGACAATCGCCATGGCGCCCGCGCCAAGCGTGATCGCGGGCAACACAAGATGCGCGGCGCTCTGATATCCGGTGGACGGAAGCCAGTCGAGCCATACGGCAAATACCATCATCAATACAAATCCAAGCCAAAACGCGGGTGCGGAAACGCCAAGAAGCGCGATGACCGTGCTCGCATGATCCAACACCGATCGGGCGCGGATAGCGGCTACAATACCCGCGGGAAAACCCGCTATCACCGCCACACCGACGCCTGCCACCGCCAAAATTACCGTGTTGGGAAACCGATCCATCAGTTCGTCCGCTACCGGACGTCCCGTGCTTATGGACCGACCGAGATCTCCTGTGCAAAGCCCGTATACATAACGCAGATACTGCCGCCACACCGGAAGATCGAGACCCATTTCGCGTCGTAGCGCCTCTATATCCGTCGCCGACGCATCCGCCCCGGCCAGTATCTGTGCCGGATCGCCCGGAATCAGATGCAACAGCGAAAAGGTGACGAGCGTCACTCCGAACAACACGGGGATCAAACTCGCCAGTCGTCGCAGGACAAAACTCACGGCGCGCTCCAGTGTGCCTTATACCCGAATACCAGCGCCAGCGGAGAAATGACGAGGTTTTCGAGACCCCGGCTGTAAGCGACGATTTGATTGATCTCATAGAGCATGAGCACAGGCGCGTCTTCGACCAGAGTACGCTGGAGGTCCGCATAAACCTGACGACGCGCTTCCCGATCCGCTGTGACCATACCCTGCTCGATCAGCGCATCCACCTTGGGGTTGGCATAGAAATATCGGTTGTTTCCAGGGTTACCGGGCAAAGGCCATTCTTTTGAATAGTACATAGGCCGGATGCCCCAGTCCGCATCTGCTGTCGAAGGCGCATGGGCGATATAAAAAAGTTCGGCCTGTGTCTCTTCGAGCGGCTTGCTGATCATGTCGATATACGTTCCCCACTCAAAGGTCTGAAAATCCACCTTCAGCCCCACATCACGCAGATACCCCGCGATCGCCTCACATACGGGCACGACCGCTGTGTATCGCCCCGATGGACACCAGAGTTTTACGGTAAATCCTTCGGGGATGCCCGCCTCTTTGAGCAACTGCCGCGCCCGTTCGGGGTCGTAGCCATACGAAAAGATGGGCGCATATCCCCAGTTGGCCGGCGCCAACAACGAGTCGGATACCCGTCCGTACCCCTTGAGAAAGACGCTGACGAGTTTTTCCTTGTCCACCGCATGGTTGAGCGCCTGACGAAACCGCACGTCGTTGTACGGCGGTCTTTGATTGTTCATACCCAGATAATACCAGCCATTGGCAGGCGCGTTGGATATCTCTACTTCCGGGTGGTCCTCAAGCCGCTGTACGTCGTTGGGGTCTATGTTGAGCGCCACGTTGGCTTCGCGTTTCTGCAACATGATCATCCGGCTCGAAGGTTCCGGAACGGTGACGAACTCGATACGATCGATCTTGGGTTTTTCGCACCAAAAACCGTCGTTGCGTTCCAGCACGACCCGATCGCCCGCAGTCCACGAGACAAACCGATACGGGCCGGTTCCTACCGGATTGCGACCAAAGTCGTCTCCGAATTTTCGGTGCGCGGTCGGGCTTATGATCGCACCAGCGGCGTGCGTCATGTGCGCCAACATAGGGCCAAACGGTTTTTCCGAATCGACGGCTATGGTATATTCGTCCACCACGCGTACGGTATCTATAAACGGCTCGTAGAGCGAGGTGCGTTTGGTCGGGCGTCCGGTATCCAGCATACGGTCGAGCGTGTATTTGACCGCATCCGCGTTAAAAGGCGTCCCGTCGTGAAACACCACCTCGCGTCGCAGATGAAACGTCCATGTCTTCGCATCGGGGCTGACCTCCCACGATTCGGCCAAACCGGGAAGGTGGTTGAGGTTTTCGTCAAACTCGACCAGGTTGTTGTACAGATGACGGATCACGTCTTCGGTGGTGTTGTCGGTCTGGTTGGGTGGGTCGAGCTTGTCGGGTTCGTTGTGAATGGCAAAGACGAGGCTGTTTCCGACGGGTTTCTCCCCGCCGTCTCCGCCGCAGGATAGACACAGCAGGGCCGCCACAAGGACGGATCGTATAATACCGATTTTGGATTTTAGATTTTGGATGCCAAGCATGAGGCCCCCTTGAACAGAACAGCGAGTGCAACCCCCGCAGGTAGAAGCGTGAAGAGGCTTCGATGGCTGCGCTATGGCTGCGGGGTTAACGAGCGGGCTTCCAACCGGTTCTCGTCGCTTGCGACGCGGTTCCCTGCTGTCGAACATGACGCTGTCTCCCGATGAATGGCGGGACGTCTTAGGAAGCGTTACTCGGCCCGCGCGATGAAAGGGGTAAGAGGAGGGTCCGATTTTTGCGGATGGCTTGCGAGTCTACGGCGAAGCGGCGAGGCTGTCAAGGACGGATTCCTGTGTCACGGGCGTCGAGATCGCGCTTGACAGAATCCTCGTTTTGCCCTACGTTATGGCCTGTCGGGACGGCCCGACAGACGATTGAAACGTCGATTTTTGTGTGCTTACCGTACCGAAGGAAAAACCGATGTCTCGCATACGTCTGGGTTTTATCGGTTGTGGAGGGATGGGACACCGGCATCTGTTCGGGCTTGCCGAACTGCATCGCGCCGGACTGTGTCCGTTCGATCCGGTTGCGGTGTGCGACCCGCGCGAGGAAAACGCGGTGTCGCTTGCCTCGCACGTCGAAAACCATTTCGGAGTACGCCCGCTTGTCGCCCGCAACCCGGAAGAGATGGCAAAGGCGGAGCTTCAGGCGGTAGACATCTGCACCGACCCGCGTCACCATCATACCATGGCTGTCGAGGCGATGGAGCGAGGTTGGGATGTGATGACCGAAAAACCCATGGGGCTTACGGTGCGCGCCTGCCGGATCATGTCGGAGACTGCGCGTCGCACGGGGCGTCTTTTGTCGGTCGCCGAAAACTACCGCCGTGACCCGGTCAACCGTCTTGCCAAAGCCTTGCTCGACACGGGTGTCATCGGTAGTCCCCGGTCAATGATACACAGTTCCGCCGGTGGCGGCAACCGGATGCTGATCTCGGTATGGCGGCATCAGAAAAACGCCAGCGGTATCTTGCTCGACGTCGGTGTGCACTACTCGGATATCCTCGAATACTTTCTCGGACCGGTCGTCTCCGTATATGCGCAGACACGGCTTCACGAAAAGATCAGATACAATCCCGCTTCGGGCAAAGATCCGGATACGCTTCCGAAAAACTCGCCGGCAGGCGTATACGAGAAGTGGCAGACCCAGATGCCTGCCGAGTTCGCGGCCACTGCCGAAGATGCGGCGCATGCCGTGTTGGTTTTTGCCAGCGGCGCGGTATGCCAGTATCTCGAAGATCATGCGGCGCACGGACGCGGATTCTGGCATCGGGCCATCTACGGCTCCGCAGGTTCGCTCGATCTGCCCGGCGACCGTTCCGGCAACCCGATAACGCTCACGCTGAGCGACGGAACCGTCCACGACGGCGCCTCCCTGCTCGATTTCGTCCCGTCGTTTCGGCTGGACGATGCGACATCCGTGCTGTTTGCCGGCGATCGGCTGTGGCGGTACGCTTTTCCATTCCCGGAAACCGACCGCAAAATCATCGCCATCGAATACGCGGACTTCGGACAGGCCATACGCGACGGACGACCGCCCGAGGTGGATGCCGAAGCCGGAACCCGCTCGGTCGCGGTGTCGTACGGCATGCTGGAGTCTGGCTATGCGGGACATGTCGTCTCCGTGGAAGAGGTCATAACCGACCGCACAAACGCCTATCAATCGGAAATAAACGAAAGCCTCGGTTTATGAAAACAGGATACTCCACATGGGGCATGCCAAAGGTTCCGCTCGACACGGCGATTCCGCATCTGGCTCGGACCGGATACGCCGGCGTAGAGATCACCGTGATTCCCGGTTATACCTCCGAACTCAGCACCCTGACACCCGATGTCCGGCGACACATCCGTGATCTGTTTACGGAGCACGGACTCGAAATGCCCGCCATCGCCGCGCATACCAGCTTGCTCGAAACCGATCGGGAGCGCCATGCCGCCAACATGGACCGGTTGCGCGCGTCGGTGGACCTCGCCGTCGAACTGACCCTCGGCGATACGCCTCCCTGTATCGACACCACGCCCGGGGCCAGACCCGAAGACTGGAAGGAAGTCAGAAATCGCTTGGTCGAAGAAACCGGAGCGCTGATCGAATACGCGGCGGAGCGCGGCGTCGTCATCGCCATGGAGCCACACGTAGGCTGTTGTCTGTGTACCGTCGAACGAACGCTCTGGCTGTTGGAACAGCTTCCTTCCCCCTATCTCAAGCTCAATTTCGACATCAGCCATTTCGATGTCGCGGGCGTGTCCACACAGGAGAGTGTTGCGGCGCTGGCTCCCCATACGGTCCATACCCATGTCAAAGACCAGCGAGGAAAAGTACCCGACTTCGAGTTTCTGGTTCCGGGCGAAGGCACGTTCGACTATGTCGAATATCTCAAAGCCATGCAAACGGCGGGGTACGACGGATATATCACGGTCGAGGTCAGCGTGATGGTCCAACGTCGGCCCGATTACGATCCGCTGGCGTCGGCGGACTTGGCGTATCGGACGCTCAGTGCCGCGTTCGAAAAGGCAGGGATGTCTCCCTGACCGACTGTAAAGAGCGGTGTTGCCGTGTAGGCGGTTTTGTCGGTGTTTTGTTCATCCATTTTCATATCTCATAAAGGAGGGTTTTACCATGTACGATCCGGCACTTGTAGAGCCGATGCGCAGAGAACTTACTGTCCTTGGCGTCGAAGAAATGCGTACCGCCGCCGAGGTGGACAAAGTGCTTACCAGCGATGACGAGACGGTGCTGGTCGTCGTCAACTCGGTCTGCGGATGCGCGGCAGCGCACGCCCGTCCCGGTGTAGCGCTTGCGCTCCAGCACGATAAACTGCCCAAGAAGGTCGCTACCGTGTTTGCGGGGCAGGATTTGGAAGCCACGGCGCAAGCCCGCAGGTATTTCAAAGGGTATTTCCCCACTTCGCCGCAGATCGCGCTCATGAAAAAAGGCGAAGTAGCGTTTATGCTCGAACGCTACGACATCGAAGGGCGCACGGCGCAGGATGTGGCCCGGCGTCTTGTCGAAGCGTTTGACGAGCACTGCGGATAAATTGCCATGCCGGAAGCCGACACCCCCCATCCGGACCAGAATTTTATAGATGCGGTAAAAGTCGCCGCCGGTGTCGATCCTATGCCAACGGTACGGCAACTGGCTCGGAACGTGGGGTTGTCTCCGGAGGAAATCGTCCACTATGTGCTGGTGCAGTGGGCGTCCAGCGGCGCCGAGGCTCTTATGGCCACGCCGCCGCTGGCGCTGCGCCAGTTGAAAGCCGCAGCCGACGCCGGCGACACGAAAAAGGTGCAGGGGATCGTATCGTGGCTCCTCGCCGGAGAATAGGCGCTACATGCCGGACGTCCGCAGATAAAACCGACGCGATGAACGTCTCCTCCCTCTTTCTCCTCCTCTCTACGTTGTTTTGTCTTCTATGCGACCCTGTTTCCGCACAAACCCTCCGGTTTACATGGGAAGGGGTATTGGGGCGTGAGGGCGAAGAGTCCGGCGCGTTTTCCCATCCCTCCTCGATCGCCGCAGACCCGGCAGGCAATCTCTATATAGCGGATACGGGCAACCACCGGATTCGGAGTTTTGACCGTGACGGGCAGATTGTCGCCGAAACCAGCGGATTCGGGTTGCAAACCCGGCAATTCACCAACCCGATGGCCGTTGCGGCAACCGGGTTGGATGTATACGCGGCAGATACCCAAAATCGGCGCGTAATCCGTATGGACCGCAAACTCAACCTGTTGGGCATGGTGATGGGGGACGACCCGGAAAACCGATTTGGATGTATACGCGGTATTGCGGTATCCACCGAAGGCGATATCTATCTATCGGATACGGAAAACGAGGAGATCGTCCGTCTTGGCGCATCCCGACAGGTGGAAGCACGTTTTGGCGGACTCGGCGACGGCGAGGGCAGGTTGAGCAGACCGTCAGGTGTTGCCGTAGACCGCGACGGCAACGTTTTTGTGGCGGATACGGGGCATCATAGGATCGCGGTATTCGACGCTTTTGGCGGCTATGTGGGCGAACTTGGCAAAGAGACGCTCAAGGCGCCCGAAGGCGTAGCGGTGGACGAGGCCGGGTGGGTTTACGTGGCGGATACGGGCAATCACCGGATCGTGGCGCTTAGTCGAGATGGCCTGATATTAGTGGCGTTCGGAGCCGAAGGAAAGGGACCCGGCACGTTTCGCGCGCCGAACGATATCGCCGTCCTACCCGACGGTCGCGTCTTTGTAGCCGATACGGGCAATCACCGGATTTGCCGGCTGGTTGTTCAGTAGATAGGGCCGCAAGGCATTGCCTCTCTATCTACCATACAAACCCCGGCCCCAGCCCCAGTCCTGCATAAAAACCGGGGCGGTCGATCCGCGCCGTAAAATCGAGACGGAACATATACAAAAGTCCATTGATCGACAAACCTGCCTCATGATGATATCGGTTCGGGGTGTTTGGCACAACCCCCTGCAGGGCAAGCCGGTTTCGGGTGGTAGCAGATAGCCATGTCCTGCCGTGTCCTCCAAAGACGCTCATCCCTATCGCGCGTTTTACCAAAGCGTTCCATCCAAACAATTCGAAGGGTGTAGTTCGAAAGTTGTGCTCCCAGAATATCGCTGCGTGGTGCTCTCCCTCGTACGGTCTGTTCCACAGCGTTTTAAATACCCCCATCGAACTGCCCGGCCCCAGACTACCGTCCACCGACCCGTAGCGTTGTAGTGGGAGCGTGCCGTGCGATACGCCACCCGTTACCCGCAGATCGAGCGTAAGGGGAAGCATCCTGCGTTTGAGCCATGTAGGAAATCGGCGCGAATAGCTTGCCGAGTAGCGGGCAAAAGAAAAATCGCTACCGGCAAGACGCGGATGGCTAAACTCAGCAGACAACATGATATGACGATAGGCGCGAGAACGGAACGCCTGCGGTGCTCTGCCCCAATACGCCTCTATGGCCACGGAACGAAGATCGCCCGCCTGTATCGCCGGATTGGGACGCTGAACTCGGTCGATACCAAACAGCGCATAATCGGTTTTTTTGGCAAGCGGACGGTGTTTTTCCATCCGGAAGCCGCCAGTCAGGCTCCAGCGCCCGTTTTTCCCGGCACGCATGTTCAAGTCGATATGGAGATGCTCGTTGTAATAGTAGTCGAAATAGTCGTCCTGTCCTACAAGACTGGCAATGGCGGTCCACTTTTGAGGGTAGAGCGATAAAAACCGTGTGGCCGTATCCCGCAGATACTGCGCCGAAACGCCATATCGGTTCCTCGGCCCGAAACGCCATGCCATGCCGCCGCCATAAGACCATCGCCGGGTTTCGATACCATATCCGGCGGAGGTGTTGAGGGTCAGGTTCGATTTTGGAAACCAGAACCGCGCGGAGATCGTCCCGTGTCCGCCCTCCACGCGGTTGTAACGCAAAAAATAAGTAAAATACGGTTCCACGATCGGGACGTTTCTCGATCCGTCCCCCTGACGTCGGCGCCCCGAAAGACTCGGTCGTCCGTCTCGCTCGCCGTTTGGCCGGTCGTCGTCGAAAGCGCCGCTTTTTTTGAGCGCGCTGGCGATAAACCCTTTGGGTTCGAATGCCTGAATAAACGTTTTGTTGGAGTCGATTTGGGCATAGGCGCGTTCTTCACGTTCGGTAAGCGGGATCAGACTCCGTTGTACCAGACTGTCGTTTTTCGCCAGCAACGTCCGTTCCGCCGGTGGCGTAAACACCGGAAGCGGAGACGGGCTTGGCCGACGTACAGCGGTCAGGCTGTCGGGAAAATCGCGCGACCGCCCGGTCACGCGATAGTTGGAGAACCGCGTCACCAGTCGCATATTCATCCGAGGAAAAGAAAGCCCTACGATGCCCGCCTTCAAACTCCCCTGCATCTGAAGCCCTACGGGTAGCCAGAACCCTTCGCCAAACCGGGCAAACTGCTGGGTGGCGTTCAGGACAAACTCTTGAACCGGTGGCGGAAACAAAACCGCTGCACTGGGTTTCAGATCCGCCTCGATCATGGCATAGTCACCGGCGATCACGGAAATGCGTCCTGCGATTCCCGTGTGCAGCTTGCTCTTAGGCGTCACGCCGATGTCGTATACGATACGTTTGTCGAGAAGTCGCTGCCCCATCATCTCAAACCGATAATATTTCAACGCCTCCGGATGAGCCGGTCCCATAAGCCGGTGCCCGAGCATATAGATCGTATCGTCATAGAGGTTGAATGTCGCCGCATCGCCACCCAACTGATCGAGCGTCTTTACATCGTCCATATCCTCGTCGAAAAACCGGTTCGAACTCCGACGATGGTATTTCACATACGTTTTCCATTTTTCTTTGGGGGTCCAAGTGATGTCGGCTATGCCTTCCGAAAGAAACAAAATGTCCGAATCGTTTTCCACGGTAAGACGCGCAAAGCCTTCCGCCGTAAGCGACAGAAGACGAGACCTCCATTCCTTTTTTCGTTCGATCACCCTGCGAACGATATCCTCGACCGACTCGTGTTCGGTCACGATGACCGGGTCCATATCGAATACGGCGGGAACCAGTTTTACGGCTTGAAACCCGCTTGCCGATTCTATGAGAAATTCCTGCGAAAAATACCCGATCAGACTGATCCGTATCGTCACCGGTAAACGGGGGACGGTCAACACAAATTTGCCTTCGGCGTTGGTCACGACGGCGTCAAACCCTCCGTCTACCTGCACGGTGACGTCGGAGATCGGTGTTTCGGTCACGGCATCGTGGACAACACCCGCAACCGGATGTTGGGCGAGACCGGTGTGCGGGAGAAAAAGAACAGAGAGGATAAACAAGAAGGAAGCTTGAAGGGTGAAGAAAGACATAAAGCGCATCCTTCTTCTCCCTTACGTCCGTCCACCGCAAGCCACGATGGTCTGTCCCGTGACAAAGGAGGAAGCGTCGGAAAGCAGAAATTCGACTACGGAGGCGATTTCGGACGGGTCGGCCATCCGGCCCATGGGAGTAACGCGATGATGGCTTCGACGGCGCCGGGGTTGGAGGAGCGGGCCAGGTCGGTGTCGGTAAGCCCCGGTGCGACGCAGTTGACCCGTACATGCGGGGCAAAGGCTACTGCACAGTGCCGGGTAAACGAGATCACCGCCGCCTTGGCAGTCGCATACGGAATCATCTCTTTTTTGAGTACGACGCCAGCCAAAGATGCTACGTTGACGATCCGGCCGTACCCACGCTCGATCATCTCGTCCTTGACCGCCCAAGTGGTCAGAAACGGACCGTCCACATTGACGGCAAACATCCGTTTCCACTGGTCGAAGTCCACCTTGGTATGGTCCGTGCTGACGGCCACCCCTGCGTTGTTGACCAAAAGATCGACCGGGCCAAGCCGCGTCCGGATTTCGTTTACCATCCGCTCCACGGCATCCGGTTGCGAAACGTCGGCCTGAACGACCATGCCGTCGGCTCCGACGGTTTTTATGAGAGACAGGGTTTTGCGCGCCTCGTCCTCGTTTTTTTCGTAGTTGACAGCCACCGATGCGCCATTGCGCGCCAACATTTCGCACACGGCGCGTCCGATGCCGCGCGCGCCGCCCGTTACCAACGCGACGCGATGTTCGAACAGGCGATGGGACATAAAGATCTCCCGGTAAATAGGGGCATGAGGGATAGAGTCACGACATGCCGGACCCTGCAATGGGGCGTATCATACTGCGCCCTGCATCACCCGTACGGTCCTTTGGAATGACGGCCTAAAAAGCGTTGCAACCGTTCGTCCGCACCTTCCCAGACATGGGCGGGCATCCGGTAATCGATAAACGGATACAACCGTTGGGTGATTACCCGCCGCGCGTAGGTTACTCCGCCGAGATACCGGGTACGGTCCGATACGTTGGGCGCGCCGCGATGCCATGTCTGGTTGTTGAACATATACCCGCCCCCGGCTTTTGTCAGCAATGATACCGGGCTTTGTCCCTCAAACGACGGACGGTCCTGCGTGGAGGGTTGTCGCCCCGAATAATGACTCCCGGGAACGACCTGTGTCGGTCCGAACGCGACGGTCTCTACGTCGGTTAATGGGATCAGCAGGTTGACGACAAAACAGGGCGGCAACAGCGTCGCGTCGTGCCGAACGACAGTGTCCGATAGAGGCCAGAACAGTACGTCGTCCACATGCCACCCCCCCGGTCCGTCCGCGGTCTGCGACGGATTAGGCGCGTTGTAGAGCGCATTTTGCGACATCATGTGACAGTCGCCCCCCAATATAGCCTCGGCGATGCCGGCAAACGGCTCACGGACGATCAGATCACGGAAAGCGACATCGTATTCGAACATCCGCATCAAACTCATCCCACGGATATGGTCGCCTTGTTCGTCTTCGCGGATGCGGGGATCGGCAAGTTTGCGTATCATGGCGCTACGCAAGGCATCGACTTCGTCGTCGTCGAGTACAGCACCAAAAAAATAATACCCGTCACGGTGAAACTGTTCTACAATACGCTGTGTTTCTTCCGGTGTATACGCTTCGCCTTTTTTGATCGGGCTGGAGAGCATGGATGTGCTCCGGGGGGGTTGATGGGTAGTCCTGGGTCTGTTCCCAAGATATGGCACTGGCCGACAGAATCAATGGGTTTGTGCAGGGAAAAATCTCGCTTCCCCTCCGAGAGACTTGCCATGCGACGTCCTGTTTCCGGGTTCTCACTACTGGCTGGTTTGCTCTTGCTGGCCGGTCTCGAACTGTCATGCGGCACCAAACCGCCCGTCACCGTCGATCCTGCATACCGCGAAGCGAAGTTGCGCCGCGTACTCGTGCTGCCCGTGACCGGGGTGTCGGCCAAAGAGTCCGATGCCATGGCACGCGAAATCGCCTCGGGGCTCGCCGAACGAAACGATTACGTCTTGGTCGCCTACCATGCGGGTCTGGTTCCCGAATTCGACCGGGCGCTGACCCTTGCCCGCCAAATAGGCGCCGCCCTGCCGTTGCGCGACCAACTCGAATTAGGAAAAACAATAGGAGTCGACGCGATCATCGTGACCCATCGGTCGACGATTACGCCATCGGGGGTCGCATATCGGTTCGAATCGGAAACCGAAGCGGTCATCCGAGCGCGCCAGAGCGGGCAATCTCCCAGCCCGAAGGACACTCAGGTATCTGGGGGCTACACACCGATTTCCATCTCCTTTCCTTCCGGTCTGTTGCGGTGTCAGATGATCGAAACGGCAAGCGGGCAGCGGCTGTGGGAAGCGCAGGAGACCATCGCAACCTTTGCCGCCCTGAAAAAACTGATAGGACATGTCCCGGCGGCAGGCGACGGACGTTAGCGGATCGACTTGTTTAGCGACAACACGGACCTGCTGTCCCATCCGTAGTGGCGGCCCGTGAGGAGACTGTATGCGTAGTGCGATCTCAACCCTTGGTGGCATTCTTTCTCCGTTGCAACGAACGGTGAAGGATCCCTTGCTTCTCTTCTTCAGCATCATGTTGATCTTTCCCACTCAGGCTCAGGACCGCAATCCCGCTATGCTCACATGGAATGACATCGCCGCGCTGCCTGCCCCCGCCGCCGGGCTTCGCATCCCCTATGGCGATGGGGCGTTTCAGTTTGGAGACCTCCGTCTGCCCGAAGGGACCGGTCCGTATCCCGTGGCAGTAGTTATCCACGGCGGATGTTGGCTGTCCCGGATCGATCTCGAACACGCAGGACATCTGAGTGTCGCGTTAAACCGCGCCGGTCTGGCGACATGGACGCTCGAATATCGACGGATCGGCAACCCCGGCGGTGGTTGGCCCGGCACGTTCGAAGACGTCGCCGCCGGAACCGACCATCTGCGTACGCTGGCGACGCGGTTTCCGTTGGATATAAAACGGGTGGTTCTTATCGGTCATTCGGCAGGCGGGCATCTTGCGTTGTGGACGGCAGCAAGACCTAATTTCCTGAAGACACATCCACTTTTCTCGCGAGATCCGCTACGGGTGCAAGGCGTTGTGGCACTCGCGGGAATTACCGATCTGAGGGCTTACGGCACGGGCTCGGGAAACTGCAATGCTTCGGTTTATCCGCTGATGGGGGGAACGCCCGCCGAGGTCCCGGAGCGCTATGCGCTTGCCAATCCCGTCGAACTCGCACTGTCCGGCGTGCCGGTGTGGCTGGTGCATGGTACGGAAGATGTTATCGTGCCCGTCGAACAAAGCCGCCGTTTCCGGGACATAGCGCGGTCGAAGGGAGGCGAAGCCAGCTTGCTGACGATACAAAACGCCGGGCATTTCGAACCGATCGCGCCGTTTACGCCGGCATGGAAAGAGGTGGAAAGCGTCGTACGAGGGCTGGTCGCGCTACCTTGATGTAATACCGATTTGGATTTAGATTTTGAACAGAACAGCGAGTCCATAACTGTCGAAGATAGCTTGTGGTACCACTGGCAAGCATACTCCCCGCAGGTGGAAGGCGTAAAGCTGCCTTCGGAAGGCTCCGGGGGAGGCTTCAACCCTTTTGTCCATTGGTATTGCATAGGAGTTACCATGCCCACCACCCGTGTACATCGTATTCTGCAATCCGGCGCGGTTGTCTTCCCCGGCGTCTACGATACGCTTTCCGCCAGAATCGCCGAACAAGCCGGTTTTCGCATGGCCTTTATTTCCGGGTACGCCGTGTCGGCTACAGCCATCGGCGAGCCGGACTTTGGACTTCTGAGCGGAACCGAGATGATCGACCGGGCCCGGTCGATCTGCGCCAGTGTGTCGATTCCCATCATCGTGGATGCAGACACGGGCTATGGCAACCCGCTCAACGTACATCGGACTGTAACCCAGCTTATCGCTGCCGGCGCCGCCGGATGTTTTCTCGAAGATCAGGTATGGCCCAAACGATGTGGTCACATGCGCAACAAGCGGGTGATCGAGCGGGAGTCGTATATCCAGAAGATACGCGCGGCGGTGGATGCGCGTGGCGACCGCGACTTTTTTATCGTAGCGCGGACCGACGCCGAAGCGGTAATAGGTATGGATGAGGCGATAGCCCGCGTAGTCGGCGCGCGCGAAGCCGGGGCGGACGCCAGCTTTGTCGAAGCGCCCGGTAGCCGCGAGCAACTGGCGGAGGTAGGGCGCCGTTCCCCGCGTCCCAACGTGGCCAACATGATCGAAGGGGGAAAAACGCCCGTGCTACCCCAGGAGGAAATGGAAAAACTTGGCTTCGACCTGATCCTTTACCCGCTTACGGGTTTGTACGCCGCCGCCGAGGCGTTGTCCATCCTGTACCGAACGCTCAAGGAAAAAGGCACGTCGCTGAGCGAAGCGGATCGGCTGATGGCGTTTTCCCGGTTTAACGAATTGATCGGGCTGGAAAAAAAGTATGCGTTGGCCGAACGGTTTGGGGAATAGAAACGCATAGGGGGTGGGGGCGCATAAGCTATGCGCCCCCACCCCGCAACACGGGTTCGATATACAAGGGGAAAAGCCCTTCCACCTCTTTGGGCGGACCGGGCAGGATAAACAGCGTGATTCCGCTGTAGTCTGCGGTGATGCAGTGCCCCCAGCCTGCAAGGTTCGGGCCGGCGGCGGCCCGAACCGGAACTGTCGCCACCTTGCGCATCGCTGGGCCAATCTCCGCGTCTTCCGCCAGCCTTAGCTTGTGGCGGAAATGCGTCACCAGCCCCTCGTCCACCACTACGCCGCGCCCCATCATCCGCGCCACCGTTTCCACCGTAAGATCGTCCGGCGTCGGTCCCAACCCCCCCGTCGTGATGATATGCGTCGCCCCGCGCGCGGCGGCGGACGAAACTGCGGCGACGATATCGGCGGGGTCGTCGCGCACCGTGACGATACGGCGGACGCGTCCGCCCACCGCCACCACGCGACCCGCCAGCCACGCCGCGTTGACGTCGGCAACTCTGCCCAGTATAAGTTCCGTACCGATGGTTACGATATCGACAAGGGGGGACATACGGTTATGCGTCGTACAGTTCCATCTGTTTGCCCTGTTCGGCGACAAGGATGGATAGATATTCGACGGCGGCGTTGAGGATATGCTGCGCATCCGCCGCATCTTTTCCGTTTGCCACGATATCTACGGGAAGCCCCTGTTCCAAGGCATGCCGCATAGCGACATACGCCTTGAGATAGGTGGTAGGATATCGGGCCATGACGGCTTCCAAAAGCGGTGACACTTCCGATTCGAACATGTTGACGATGACACGCAAAGCGGCGCTGCGCGTCTGCACCGAAGCGGAGATAAATTCGGCCACATAGCCGTTAAACAGTGCTTCCATCTCGCGCGGCGGGCCGGGAAGCACAAAAAAGGTGACCTCGTCTTTGACGAGTTTTATACACGGCGCCCAGCCTACGGGGTTGTGAAACACCTCGGCGCCTTCCGGCACGGTCGCCATCTTGAGCATCGGCGGCGTGGCTTCTTCTCGGGTGGTCAGGTTGCGTCGACGCATAAAATCTTCCAGCGTAGCCTCGTCCAACACAGGGTCGACGCCGGCCAGCCGCGCAAGCGCCTCGACCGTCATGTCGTCGGGTGTCGGGCCTAGCCCGCCGGTGACTATCACGACACGGGCACGACGCGACAACGCATCTTCGAGCGAGGCTACGATCTCGTCCATGTCGTCCGGAACGACGGTCATGCGGCGCAACGCCCCACCCAGCACGGCGACCTGACCCGCGATCCAGTGCGCGTTGGTATCCTGAATACGCCCCATGATCAGTTCGGTGCCGATCGAATACACCTCTACGGTCAGGTCTGCGGCCATCGTCTATCCCCTTACCTTTTTCAGCGTCTCTTTGACGCTGTCGGTAAAGATGTCCATCATGTAGTCGATATGCTCACGGTTGACGATGAGCGGCGGGGCAAAAGCGATCCAGTTGGGATCGAAACGGGTAAGCAGTCCCTTTTTGAGCGCGGTCTTGCCGACCTGTACGCCAAATTTGACATCCGGCCCAAACGGCTCTCTTGTCTCCGTATTTTTGACAAACTCGATACCGACAAGCAACCCCTTGCCTCGGATTTCGCCGACGATGCCCAGTTCGGCAAGCGATTCGAGACGGCTTCGCAGATAGGCGCCCATCTCTCTTGCCCGCGCCGGCAGATCGCGTTCCACGATCTCGGCCAGACAGGCCAGCCCGGCTGCCGCGGCCACCGGATTTCCGCCATAAGTGTGTCCGTGCGAAAACTCGACCTCGTCCTCGTCGCTACCCCAAAACGCTTCCGCCATCGTATCTCGAAATGCGATACCCGCCAAGGGGATATACCCGCTGGACATTCCCTTTCCCATACACAGAATGTCCGGCGTAACGCCAAACGTATGCGAAGCGAACATCTGACCGGTCCGTCCGAACCCGGTAATGATCTCGTCAAAGATAAGCAACACGTTGTGTCGGTCGCACAGTTCCCGGATAGCCGGCAGATACTCCGCCGGCGGAGTCACGACGCCACCCGTGTTGCCGATCGGCTCTAAAATCACCGCGGCTACGGTATCGGAGCCTTCGAGTTGTATCATATCCTCAATGGTGCGCGCGCAGAAAACATCGCATGCAGGATACGTCTTTTCATACGGACACCGGAAACAGGTCGGCGGATGGACATGCAGAAAACCGGGTAACATAGGCTCGAACATCGTCTTGCGCCGACGCGTGCCTGTGGCGGACAAGGCGCCCATCGTAGCTCCATGATAGCCGTAGTACCGGGCGATGATCTTGTATTTGTTGGGATGCCCAGTCTGTTTGTGGTACTGACGCGCTAATTTCATGGCCGCTTCGGTGGCTTCCGACCCGCCGGACAGCAGTTTTATCGTATTCAGATTGCCGGGCGTGACTTCCCCCAGTCGGCGAACCAACTCGATGGCCGGCGGGTTGGTGGCATGGAGCGGCGGCGCAAAGGCGATCGTATCGAGTTGGGCTTTGATGGCCCCGATGACGCGTCGGTTGTTGTGCCCTACTGTCACCACGAAAATACCCGACAGACCGTCCATGATTCGTCGGCCATGCACATCCTCGTACCAAACTCCGTCCGCCTTGGTGATAACCAGGGGATCTTCGATAAACGTCTGCATCTGGCGCAGATCGAGTACCATGTGACGCAATGTTTCGGACGCCAGAAGTTGTTCTGTATCCATCAACGTCCTCTCTACTTCCGTTCTACGGTGTATGACCGCACGTCGGAAACGGCAAAAGAAAGCGAATAGGTCGTGACTACCGTCTCTTGCCGCACCGGCAAAATTACCCCGAACGTCTGCCCTTTCATCCGCATGGCGGCTTCGGAACGCGGGAAAATGGACTTCCGCTCCCACCCCGTAATATCAGCATATACATAGGGTTTGGGTGTGATGGCGTCGCTGAGCATACCCTGCGGCGGTATGACCGACGGGGTCTGACGCCGAACGCCGTCCGCCAGCGGAACCAGTTCGTGCAACACCGGATGCGCGTTGCCCTCCGGATCGACAAACCGTACCTCGTCCCAGTCGATTCGCACCGGGTTGTCGCTCAGGTTGTAGACTTCGACACCGATTTCCTTTTCTCTGGGAATCAACCGGCAGAAAGCGAGCGTGTCGCGGTACTCAAGCAAGTTGTGCGAAACCGGCCCGGTAAGCGTGTAGGCATAGGTATAGACGGTTTCGAACACAACCCGATCCGCGCCGGGCGCAACCAACGACGGCGGCGGTTTGGAGGCACATCCGGCCCAGAACAGCATCAAAACAAACAACGAAACACGAAACACGCTGATCATACCCTCCCCCTATCGTTAAGGACGGGTTTCAACACCCGCCCAAACCCTCTCCAAACAGTAGCCAGACATTGCAATAGGCTTGTATCACCCACCCGAACGTAGGAAGCTATGGAAAAACTGTTTCGTCATAGCGACTTACTGTCCGGCAAGATAGTCCGCAAGTGCGTCGAGAAAACGGTCGACGTCGTGGCAGGTGTTGTAATAATGCGTCGAGATGCGGATACGGGTCTCGTTAGAACCTTCCATCCTGCCTCCGGCGATCTGAATACGATAGCGATCCCAGAACTCTTGTATCACTTGATCGCTTTTTACGGAAGTCAGCGTAAAGGTGGTCAGCGAGTTGGAAAGCGCCGGGTCGGAGGCGTTAAGCAGACGCGCCTCCGGAAAACGGGTACGCAACCCCTCCCGCAGATAGGCCGCTACGTGGCGGCCTCGCGCCGCGATCCGTTCGATGCCGATGCCGCGCTGGAAATCGACCGCCGCGCCTACACCGGCAAACGGAGACAAGTCCCGCGTTCCGAGCGACTCGAACAGGCGGTGCATATACGAGGTTCCGGTCTGCCGGCTCAATCCCCACCCGATGGTAGAAGGTTGCAACCGTTCCTGCATGTCGGGACGGGCGTAGAGAAACGCGCTACCCATCGGAGCCATCAGCCACTTGTGACAGTTGCCGATATAGAAATCCGGGTCGATTTCTCGGAGATTTACGGGAATCATACCGGGCGCGTGCGCACCGTCGATCACCGAGATCAGTCCGTGTTCCCGTGCCAGCGCGGACAATCGTTTTACCGGAAGAATAAGACCGGTCCGTGTGGTGATATGGCTAAACATAAGGATTTTTGTCTGTGGCGAGATGGCCTGCGCGACAGGATCGACGATTTGATCCGGATGTTCCGGTGGCGCAGGCAGTGTCACCCGGCGCATGGTCCAGCCTTTTCGCGCGCCCACGTATTCCCAGCAGTTGTTGACCGCGCCATATTCCTGATCAGTAGAAAGGATTTCCGCGCCCGGCGCAAGGTCGAGACCGTGTACTGCCATGTTCATACCGATGGTGAGGTTCATGACCATGGCAAAATCGTCGGCGGAGACGCCGACATAGGCGCCGAGTTTTTCCTTTGACGCCCGAACGATGGGCGGAAACTCACGCAGCAGTTGCTGCATGGGCTGGCTCTGGAGTTGTTTCATGTAGCCGACGACCGCCTCGAAAACCACCTTGGGTGACGGACCGAACGAGCCGTTGTTGAGGTACGTGGCGGCAGGGTCCAGCATGAGTTCGCTGCGAAACCGTCCCCAGTATGCCTCTTCCGCCGGATCGGGAGATAGGCTCATCAGTAAGCCCTGTCTATGATGATATCAACACCGGTATTGCCGATCACCGTCTGGGGAATCAGACCCTCCATGTCGCCCGGTCCCGGCGGCCCTGCGCTCCCGTCCCGGTCGATACGGGCGACGACCGACACTTCACCGGAAAACGGCTGTCCCTGCACCATCTGATCGGCGGCGGACAGGGTGTAGGTCAGAGGGAATTTCGGCTGTTGAATACGTTTGACGGCCATGGGCGGGCCGCCCATGCCACGCCGCGCCATGACGAACAGCACCTCGGAGCCGTCGAGTTTTGCGGACAGATCGGGTGCGATGGAGATCGTTCCTGAAAGTATCGAGCCGCCACCGGACACGGACGGCACAGGGGTGGGCGATATGCCGCCCATCGTGCGCGAAGAAGGGAACACCGGGCCGCCATGCTCCGGAAGCGGCGCCACATGCTGGTCACATCCCGCTACGACCAGAAAAACCACTGCAACCCACCAATTTCCGTCCATCCTCATATTGTTTTATCCTCTGGGTTTGCTACGCATTATGACAGGGCAGGGCGAACCGGGGTCTACCCTACCGCGTAGTGGCTCGCATGATAGGTAAGCGACTGTCCCGGAATCACCTTTACGATCTTGGTATTCGGACACATCTCTTCGGCCAGCATCTGCATCTTTGCGATATCGGCGCGCTGATTGGGAAACGTGTCGTAGTGACATGGGATGACGATGTCGGGTCTTATAAAACTGGCTGCCCGAATACCGGCCCGGATATCCATGCCGTATTTGCCGCCGACCGGCATGATGGCGATCTGCGGGCCGTACATCTGGCCGATCAGTTGCATGTCGCTAAACAGGGCCGTATCCGCGGTGTCGTAGATCGTGATGCCGTTGTCGAAGGCCATCACCACACCGGTCACGGCGCTGTCCGGGCGGAAATAGTGCCCTGCAGGAACGTCGCCATGCATCATCGAAAGCGAATGATGCGCCGGCACAAGCGTAATCTGTACGTTTTTGACCCGTCCGGTTCCACCCGGATTGAGCGTCATCGACTGTTCGTCAAGTTTGATGCCGGCTGCGGTTTCGGCCACCAGACACATCTCGTAGTTGCCGACAAACGTAGCGCCGGTCTGTTTGGTGATCTGGAACGAATCACCCACATGATCGATATGTCCATGTGTAGCGATGACGATGTCCGCCTTCTTTACATCGGCCACCTTAAGACCGCACGCCGGGTTATCGTCCAACCACGCATCGAAATAGATGATCGTGCCGTCCGCCTCAAAACGAAACGAGGCGTGTCCCAAAAAATCAATTTTGACCGAACCCATATTCTGCTCCTTTCTCTCTTATCGACACATTAAGACGGATGGTGATTCGCCCCTGCTGTCTCTATTCATAAGCGGAGGTGATCCGCCCTTAGGGTTCCACCAATGCCGCGACATCGACCGGTTCATCTTGGCCGGTGGCTTTTTGGGTGGCTTCGAGCATGGCGATGGTCCACAGATTGTCCTGTCCGCTGGTCCGAGCGGGTGTGCCGGTGCGGATGGCTTCGAGCAGTTCTTCCATGAGCGGCCACTCGCTGTTGGGTTGTTCCGACAACGGAACGGGGCTGTATTTGCCCGTTTCAGGATCGCCGAACTGCAGGTCATTTGCGGCACGAAGCACACCGCCGCTACCGTCTACGCGCCAAAAGTATTCGCCTACCCACGAAGCCCACGCGCCGAGATAGTTTACACGGACGTTCTGCTCGAACTCGATAAGCACCTGTACCGACGTCTCCCCGGAGAAGTCGCCCCACGGCGGCTGCCAACTCCACCCCGTGATGGTCCGAGGCCGAAGTCCCAGCGAAAACCGGATCAGATCGAAATCGTGGACGCTCATCTCCCAGAGATAGTTGTGACGCATGTGTTGCTGGTATGTGCCTGCACCGAAACGTCGGCGCGTTCGGAAAAAACAGCCGATTCCCAGATCGCCGAGTCTGCCGTCGCGAATCTGGCGTTCCATTTCCGCGATACTGACGATATAGCGATAGTTTTGTCCCACGACGATCTGTACGCCGGCGCGTGCTGCGGCGTGGACGATGTCTTTTGCATCCGCCAACGTCAACGCAAACGGTTTTTCGACAAGGACGTGCAAACCGGCCTCTATCGCTTCCATACAGTTTTCCCGGCGACCGGTCGCCGCCGCCGCGATGACGGCGATGTCGGCTTGTACGGTTTGTGCCGCCTCGCGCACCGAAGAGAAAGTCGGAACCTGAACATTCGGCGCCGCCTCTTGGGCCGCGTGTAGCGAAGCTTCGGACGGATCCACCCATGCGGCGGACACAACCCCCGCGTGTGCCTGTACCTGGCTCAACCAGTACCGACCGCGTCCGCCGAGACCGACATGCAGTATGCGTTTTTCGCTCATCCTGTCTCCCGTCTTTACCATAGGGCGTGTATAGGCGGCAGATGGCAGACATCCTGCCTACTCCGATCCACAGAACCGGCGGTTAGTTTAGAAAGACCGCCCCGGCCTGTCAAGCGTCAAATCGGAACGGCGAACGGTAAAGAAACGGCTTGACTTTCCGGCGTTTCCGTCTAAAATAACCCCATTGCCCTGCAACCTCAAACAGACATAGCCCACCGGAGAGTCGGAAGGTCTTCAAAATCAGACGACTTCGGGGTCTATGGGAAAAATCTACCCTTCTGTAACGGAAGCCATAGTCCATGCCACAGGGTGTCATCACACGTTTGAACCCGGCACGTGGATTCGGTTTTGTAAGCAATCCCGAAGGCAACGATCTCTTTTTTCACCGGACCAACGTCAGGGACACCCCTTTTTCGAAGTTGCAGATCGGCGATCGCGTAACATACGATTTACAGCATACGGATCGAGGTCCGCGTGCCGGCAACCTGCAGATGTTTGCATCGGCGGTTCAGTTGCAGGTCAATCTCGCGGTAAGCGATCTGTCTCGATCGGTTGGTTTCTATGTGCAGACGCTCGGATTCAGACAGGTTGCCGAACACCCCGGATACACCCTTGTGCAACGGGGGGCACTGGTTTTAGGACTAAAAATGGACGATCTACTCTGGCATCCGGCGCTCAAAGATCGTTCGGCAAGCGATTTGGTCCGCGGCGTAGGGACAGAACTGGTCCTCGAAGTATCCGACATCGACGAGTTTCACGCGGCCATACAAAACGCGGGTCTTGTCATTCAGGAACCGCTCAGGGAACAACCTTGGGGGGCGCGGGATTTTCGTTTGTTGGACCCCGACGGGTATTACTGGCGCATCTCCTCGCCACGCCAGTTGACTGAACAGATCGCTATTTCCGAAGACTAAGACGAGGTTATGGATGAGTCTTCGTCCGATGCGGCTATATCGCGCTCCATTTAAACAAAATAAGCATTACGCATAACTTTCGTTTCCAAACCCGTAACAGGGAAGACCGATCATGTAGCAGCCACTGGAATTTATTCCCGACGAAATTCCGGAGACGGTAAAGCGTCAGGAAATCGAAAACGGTCACAAAGGGCGCAGGGGATTGCCCCGCCCGCCCGACTATCTCTGCTACCTAACACCGGAACCGCTGGCTGTAGACGGTCGACTCGACGAGGCCGTCTGGCAGCGCGCCAAATGGCTGGGACCGTTTGTAGATATGGAAAAAGGAACTCCCACCGAATACGATACGCAGGTCGCTTTTTTGTGGGAAGATACCTACTTTTATACCGGATTCCGGCTTGAAGAGCCGGATGTGTTCGGCTATGAAACCAAACGCGACGGCGGCGTAGGCGGCGACTGCGAAGTAGAACTTTTTATCCTCGGCGAAGGCGTGTATTACGAACTCGAACTCAGCGTACTTAACACGATCTACGAAGTTTTCTGGACATGGTTTCAGTCGCTGGCGGAAAGAAACGATCTGGCGACGCTGGACGAACTGTTCAAGACGCGGCGCATGACCTACGGTGGTCTGACCGACGACTATCCGGGCAGACACGGCAGTTTCGACTGGGATTTTCCGGGGATACAAACTGCGGTATGGATCGATGGGGCGCTCAACTGTCGGCGTATCCGCGATCGAGAATGGTCCGTAGAGATCGCGCTTCCCTGGTCTGGGTGGACCGATCTTGCCAGAGGACGGCGCTCAATCCCGCCAAAGGACGGAGATGTCTGACGCATAGGTTGCTCGCGTGTAGAGCACTGGCGTGACGAAGAAGGCAATATACTCCGAGGACGCGACTGGTCGATCTGTCAACACGGCAAAATTCAGATGCACGTGCCCGACCGGTGGCCGTACGTCATCTTTTCCGAGAAAACGGTTTAAAACCTATCGAAAGGAGTCACAGATGGAAGTTCTCGGCATCGACATTGGCGGCACAGGCATCAAAGGCGCGCCGGTCCATATAGAAACCGGCGAACTGACTGCAGAGCGGCATCGCATCCTGACGCCTCAGCCCGCCACACCGGAGTCCGTTTTGCAGGCCGCCGGCGAGTTGATCAAACATTTCAACTGGAACGGTCCTATCGGCTGTGGGTTTCCGGCGGTCGTCAAAAACGGTGTCATGCAGACCGCCGCCAACGTGGACGCCTCGTGGATCGGCGCGGACGCGGTGGCTACGCTCAAAAAACTTACCGGAAAACCCGCAGTATTTCTCAACGACGCGGATGCCGCCGGGCTGGCCGAGCTCAGATTCGGCGCAGGCAAAGGACGCAATGGGCTTATCGCCATTGTGACGCTTGGAACCGGTATCGGAACCGCCTTTTTTGTCGATGGGACGCTGATCCCCAATACCGAGTTGGGGCATATCGAATTGAGGGGCAAGGACGCTGAACGCCGGGCCGCGGAGAGCGTGCGTATCCGCAAGAACCTGACTTGGAAAAAATGGGCCAAAGGTGTAAACGAATATTTTCAGCGATTGGAGGCACTGCTCTGGCCGGACCTGATCATCGTCGGAGGCGGGGGAAGCAAGAATTTCGATAAATTTGCCCCGTATCTGTCGCTCAAAACCGAAATCGTCCCTGCACAACTACTCAACGAAGCCGGTATCGTAGGGGCCGCCCTCGCTGCCGTCCCTGCCACGCCGGCAAGACGCCGCGCCGCTTCATCCGCTCGCGCGACCCAGTCCAAAACCAAGTGAACCCTTGGCGTGACCCTGATCCGGAGATTCTCCGGTTCGGGGAGACGCTAAAGACACACGGCGCATGGCGGATTCACGATATAGGCTGCGGCACCGGTCGCCACGCCCTCGCCCTGTCCCGCGCGGGGTTTTGCGTCATTGCCACAGATATCGACTTTCCCACCCTTGCCGCCGCCGTCGCCGGTAACCCCGGCGGCTTCCTTCCGGTCGCCGCCTCCATGCTGGGCAGCCCATTTTCCGACGCCAGGTTTGACGGCATCGTAGCGTTTAACGTGGTATATCACACGCGACGTGCCGACATGGAAAAAGCTCTTGCCGAAGCATATCGTACCCTCCGGCCCGGCGGTCTGCTCTACCTGACCCTCGCCACGCCCGAACACGGTAGCTACGGACGCGGAGCCGAAGTGGAAGCCAACACCTTCCTACCCGTTTCGGGTGTTCTTCATCATTTTTCGGACCGCGAGGAGGCCGAAGTACTCCTGGCTCGTTTTCAAGTGATCCGGTGGGACAAGTCTGCACTTGACTACCACACCCGGCAGGGCGACACGATCCGGTGCATACATTGGAGAGCAGAGGTAAAAAAACCTGAAGGTTGAAGCGCCAGGATCAAGAGGCAAAACAAAAACCGCTCGGCAAATACGAAGATCGGTACGAGCGGCTGTTAGCGTTTCTTCAATGCTTCAACAGCCAGATGACAGCAATTGTAGGTCAGTCAAGTGACAGCAATTGTAGGTCAGTCTCCTTGAGGTATATTAGCAGAAAACTGTCCACAAGGAGGCTCTGATG
>VGJU01000019.1 GCA_016867335.1 Candidatus Zixiibacteriota bacterium
AGGGAGATAGTAAGTTTCATATCCATAGCATACAAAACAGGTCGTTATTTGTCAGTGGGTTTCTCACTGTCAACCCTTTAGGGCATTCCTCCCCACAGCAAGCTGATGGGGTTCCCATGCCACTGGAGAAGAAATGAAAATAGGATCGTGGAGCATCATAACCCTTTTTGCCGTCGTTCTTGCCGTATATGCGGGCGCGTGCAAAAGCAGTACCAGTTCTACAAACACAGGCGGGAACACGGGAGGTAATACAGGCGGGAACACGGGAGGTAATACAGGCGGTTCTTCGCCTATGCCCGCCACTTTCTCTGCTATTCAGTCGCAGGTGTTTACACCCCAGTGCGCGCTGTCGGGTTGTCACGCAGGCACGGAAACGCCCAACCTGTCGGCCGGCGTCGCCTACAACAACATCGTCAACGTGGCGAGCACGCAGACGCTCGACTATATCGAACCGGGAAATTCGACCACCAGTTATCTATACAAAAAGCTGACTGGATCGGGTATCGTCGGAAACGCCATGCCGCGCGGCGGCGCAGCGCTTTCGACGGCCCGACTCGACTCGATCCGGGCTTGGATAGACCGAGGCGCGGCAAACAACTGAGGATCACATGATAATCATAGCCTCCACGATCGTTCTGCTGTGCTCCGTGCAGATACTCTTTGCCGGAGAAGCCCATGTGGACAAACAAGCAAAAAACAAAGTGGTTTTTACCTCGGAGGTCGTTGCCCTTACCTTTTCCGGCATCACGGACCGAATCGACGGGTATCTGTACTGGGAAGGCGACCTACTTTTTCAGCGCAATACCCAGTTCCGGTTCGAGGTGGATCTTAACACCTCGACACCGACAACGGCAAGCGAAACCGAGACATGCAGCAGGTGCTGGAAACCGGCAAATGGCCGTTTGCAATCTTTGAAGGGACCCCGCTTTCCATCGTAAAGACCGACTCGACGGTAACGTCTTATCGCGTTGTTACCAAAGGAAAGATGTCGCTCCATGGCGTGCAAAAGGACATCGAGATTCCCGGTCTTTTGACCGTCGAAAACGGGAAAATACGTATAAAATCGAGCTTTAGGGTCAAACTTAGCGATTTTCAGATCAAAGCCCCATCGCTCGTGGCCTTTGTAAAAGTCAACGACGACATTACCATTGATCTGGACTTCTATCTGAAAAACGTCAAGTAAGGATCTACTCCGGAGGCAACATATGACCTATCGTCTCGCTCTGATGGGTATCTTGTTTATGGCTTTTTCGGCAAGTGCGCAACCGCAATGGCAACGTTCGGAGCCATCTAAAACACCCGATGTGGAGATTCTTCCTTCGACCATGCTGTCCAGCCAACCGACGACGGAAACGCTCAACAAAGGCGATTTCGAATACGAAATTTCGCACCGTTTCGAACCGCCGGTCACCTCCGGTTACAATCAGGTCTGGGGGCTGGAAGGACCGGTCACGATGCGTTCTGCCGTCGGTTATGGCGTCCACGACCGAGTTATGGTCACGCTGGGATTCAGTACATTGCTAAACAATGTGGATTTGCAACTCAAATACAAACTCTGGCAGGTCAACCACCCCAAGGCTCAGTCGGCCATAGCGATTCGGGGTGGCTTGGCATGGAATACCGAGATTCCGAGCAATTTTACCAGAGGCGTTTTTAACGACGATAACCTTCAGTACTATCTGCAAGGCGTATTTAATACACGAGTACTCGACAACCGGTTAGGTATCGGAGTTGTTCCGTCGTATCTTTTCAACAGCAACATTTTTGTGGTAAAAAGGCAGAAAACCTTTACACTCGGTATGTACGCGCAGATTTTTCTCAACCGGATGTGGAGTTTGTGGGTAGACTACAACCCGACGCTTGGCGGTTACAAAGGCCCGATTCAGCTTAGCGAAATCGGCAAGTTTCATCATTCGCTTTCCACCGGGTTCGATATCGAGACGGGTGGACATTCGTTTTTTGTCACATTAACCAACAATGCACGGCTCAACCCTTCGCAATATCTGGCTGGGGCCGACACCAAGGCGAGTTCCGGGGATTTTCGGCTCGGTTTCGGCATTACCCGGCGGTTGTAGGATCGAAACGGAAACACCATGTCGTTTTTGATCGATCTTGAATGCGGCAAGTGCGAGACGCATTTTTCTGCGGATGTTTTGCAGAATCTGTGTCCTGCCTGCGGCAAGCCGTTGCTGGCTCGTTATGATCTGGCGGCGGCGGCGCGAAGCATGACTCCGGAGACGATGGCGGCGCGAGGATCTACGCTGTGGCGCTACCGTGAGGTGCTTCCGGTACGAGATGAGATGCATATCGTTTCGCTTGGCGAAGGCGGCACCCCGCTTCTTCATGCAGGGCGGCTTGGCAGTCTGCTCGATATGGCCGAGTTGTACATCAAGGATGAGTCGCTCAACCCTACCGGTTCGTTCAAGGCACGGGGGCTTTGCATGGCCGTGTCGCGCGCCAAAGAACTTGGCGCAACGGCCCTTGCCATTCCCTCCGCCGGAAACGCCGCCGGCGCGTTGTGCGCCTACGCTGCCAGAGCAGGTCTACCCGCCTTTGTATTTATGCCCAAAGATACCCCCGCCGCCTTTGTCGCGGAATGCCGTGCCACAGGCGCGTCCGTAGAACTGGTAGACGGTCTCATCACCGATTGCGGTCGGATCGTAGCCGAAAGAAAGGAACACGAAGGCTGGTTCGACGTTTCTACCTTGAAGGAACCGTACCGCGTCGAAGGCAAAAAAACGATGGGCTACGAACTGGCGGAACAATTTGACGGCACCCTGCCGGACGCGATACTGTATCCTGCCGGCGGCGGAACCGGGATGATCGGCATGTGGAAGGCGTTCGACGAGATGGAAACGCTCGGATGGATCGGTTCCGAACGGCCCCGGATGATCGCCGTTCAGGCGGAAGGATGCCGTCCGATCGTGCGCGCATTCGAGCAGGGATGGGAAGACGCACCCGAATGGGAAACCGCCCACACGCTTGCCTCTGGGTTGCGGGTTCCTCGCGCAGTGGGCGATTTTCTCATGCTCCGAGCGATTCGCCGCAGCGGAGGATGTGCTATCGCCGTATCGGATGAGGACATGGTTCAAGGCATACGAATCTTGGCATCTCATGAAGGCATTTTTGCCGCGCCCGAAAGCGGCGCGACGGTGGCCGCGCTCCGCGCGCTTCTTGCAGACGGTCGCATCGACCGAGCGGAGCGTATCGTGCTGTTCAATACCGGAAGCGGTCACAAATACGTGGACAACTTTACGTTGTAGCCCTTTGTCCCAAAGGAGTCCTATGGCGCTGAAACGGATATTTCCGACATTGGCATGCTGTCTGCTGGCAATCTTGCCCGGGCCCGCCGCCGCCCAGAAGATGCTCATCTACATGGATCTTTCCCAGAAAGACCATCTCAAGGCGTATGGCATCGCCTTTCAGGCGTTGGAGCAGGGGTTAAACGTAGAATGGCTACTCAATTATCGGGGCGGCTCGTTTGTCATGGATGCTACCGACGAGCGCGTCCGGGCGTGCCGTCTGCGGGGTGTGAGCTTTGCCCCGATCGGCGGTGCGGACCTGACTCGGATTTATGCGGAAATAGAAGCGCAAAATATGGATCGCGTGCTTCTTGAAAAAGCGCCGAAAATCGCCGTCTATACCCCACCCGACAAACGCCCGTGGGACGACGCCGTCACGCTGGCGCTTCAGTACGCCGAAGTGCCGTACAAAACGCTGTGGGACGAAGATGTGCTCAAACGGGATTTGGACAAATACGACTGGCTACACCTACATCACGAAGATTTTACCGGTCAGTACAGCAAATTCTACAGCTATCACATGTTGCCGTGGTATCAGGAACAGCAGGCTGCGGCCGAGGCCATGGCACGACGGTTCAATTTTCCGACCGTTCCGGAACTCAAAAAGTCAGTGGCGCAGGCCATCAAAGCCTTTGTCGGGCGCGGTGGATTTCTCTTTGCCATGTGCTCGGCCACCGAAACGCTCGACATCGCTCTCGCCGCCGAGCACGCCGATCTTGTAGCCCCCGAATATGACCATACGCCCATGGACCCCGACGCGCAAAACCGGCTCGACTTTTCCCAGACGCTTTCGTTTGAAAATTTCAAACTCCAACTCAATCCGATGGTCGGATCGTTTTCCAATATCGACGTCAATCAGGTCAACGCCGGCAAAATCCCGACTGGCCCCTTTACGCTATTCGACTTTTCCGCCAAATACGATCCGGTTCCCACCATGCTGACGCAAAACCATGCCAACTATATCGCCGGATTCTACGGGCTTTCCACGTCGTTTAACAAAAATGTGCTCAAACGCACGGTACTCGTCCTTGCCGAAGAGGCAGGCACTTCGCGGGCCAAGTATATTCACGGTAATTTCGGAAAAGGCACGTTTACTTTTTATGGCGGCCACGACCCGGAGGACGAAGAACATCTCGTCAACGATCCGCCGACCAATCTTGCTCTTCATAAAAACTCCCCCGGCTACCGCCTGATCCTCAACAACGTTCTGTTTCCCGCCGCAAAAAAGAAGGAAAGAAAAACGTGACGAAAAGAAAAACCGCTTGCCTTCCAGCGTCCCACCGGTTATACTTCGATCCGTGCCCCCCACAGGTACTTATGGCAAAGCATTTGAAGAACCTTTAAGTTATTGAAGGGAATCTCGCTCCGTACGTCGATGACAAGCCTCACGTAGCGCAGAGGAAGCCAGAAGCGTTCGGGCAGACAACCACTGTCCAAACAGTCGGTTCTTTCAATAGACTTATGCTCACTTGTGTGGGGCATTTTTTTTGCCCGCCGAATCTCTGCCTGTCTACAGTATCGTCTTTCCCAGCGCGGACAGCACCAACCCTGCCGCCACTTCCGCCGTCGTATTGCCCGTATCGACGATCGGGTTGATTTCCACGACTTCCAGCGAGGTCAGTCGTCCCGAATCGGCTATGTATTCCATCAGCAAATGCGCCTCGCGGTAGGTAAGCCCCCCGCTTATCGGCGTGCCGACACCCGGCGCAAGTCCCGGATCGAGCGCGTCTACGTCAAAACTCACATGAAAACCAGCGGTTTTGCGCATGGCGATGTGGAGGGCTTCGTGTACCACGGCGGACATGCCCTGCTCGTCGATATCACGCATGGTAAATACCGTGACACCCGTTTTGCGCACCTGCTCCTTTTCTGCGTCGTCGATGCTCCGGACCCCGATCAGCACGGTGTCTTCCGGTTGCACCTTCGGCGCGTATCCGCCAAGCTGGGTCAGACCGTCGACCCCATGTCCCAGCGAAACCGCCAGCGGCATCCCATGGATATTCCCGCTGGGCGTCGTCTGTGGCGTGTTCATGTCGGTATGTGCGTCCACCCAGATAAGCCCCATGCGTTCTCCACGCTGACGATAATATCGGGACGCGCCTGCGATGGTTCCGATGGCTACGCTGTGGTCTCCGCCCAGGACCAGCGGAAACCATCCGGCATCCAGCGTCTGTCGTACATGGTCACCAAGCCGTTCGCACACCTCGACGATCTGGGCGAGATACCGCGCACGCAAGTCGCCGGCATCCTGCATCTCCGGAATCGCCGCCGACATATCACCGCCCTCTTCGACCGTATAGCCGAGTTCGGCAATCCGCCGATTGAGCCGAGCGATACGCAAAGCGCTCGGCCCCATGTCCACCCCCCGGCGTCCGGCCCCAAGATCAAGCGGAACCCCCAGCATACGTAAGGTTTTCATGTCTGTGTCCCTTTCTTCGAACGGAAAACTTACACATCGATAATCCAATATCTAAAATCCAATATCCCAAACATGTACCCCTGTCTTGACACACTGGACACGCAACCCCTACATTTCCGCCATGTCGCTTTTTGGAAATCTGACGCTCGGTCAGTACGCCCCCGGCCATTCGGTCATACACCGGCTTGATCCACGCACCAAGCTGTGCGGCGCCATGGGGCTTATGACCGCGTTGATCACGCTAAAGGAACCCGTTCCGCTTGTCGGCGCCCTGACGGTACTGACCGCCCTCGTTCTGTTTGCCGGGTTGCCCATAGCTCCCCTGCTTAAAAATCTCCGCGCCTTCCGATGGCTGTTGCTGATTACGTTTCTGGCCAACACATGGTTTACCCCCGGACAACCGGCCGAGGTGTCCGGTTTTTATCTGCCGGGCATGACAAACGAAGGACTGTTGCAGGGGGCGGTCTTCGCGCTTCGCATGATCGTCATCCTGCTTATCGCCGCCATCCTGACGCTTGCCACCGCCCCGATCGACATGGCCGACGGTTTGGAAACGCTCCTCAAGCCGTTTGTTCGCTTTGGGTTGCCCGCGCACGATCTTGCCATGATGACGGTTATCGCGCTTCGGTTTATCCCTACCTTGACCGAAGAGGCGGAGCGGCTTCAGAAGGCTCAGATGGCACGCGGGGCCGACTTTTCCGGAAACCCCTTGCGCCGCATCCGCAGCATGACCTCTCTTCTGGTACCGCTTTTGGTCTCCGCGTTTCGCCGTGCCGACGACCTTGCCGTCGCCATGGAAGCACGGTGCTACCGGGGCGGCGTCGGGCGGACAAGGTATCGCCAACTCGGTCTGACACGCAACGATTATCTCGCGCTCGTCTTGATGACCGGTGGTGTTGCCGCCCTCGCCCTCTCCGTATTTATCTGAACCATGCGCACCCTCGCCCTGACGCTCGAATACGACGGAACCGACTTTCTCGGATGGCAGATCCAAGCATCGGGACGGACCGTTCAGGCCGTGTTAGAGACGGCGCTTTCCATCCTCTTGCGCGAGAAAGTTCGGACCATCGCCGCCGGACGGACCGATGCGGGGGTACATGCACTTGGACAGGTCGCCCACTTCAGCACCGCATCGTCCATGTCCTGCTACCGATTGCTACGAGGCTTGTCCGGACTACTGCCACCCGACGTGGCCGTGTACGCCGCACAAGAGATACAGGCGACCTTTCATGCCCGCTATTCCGCCATAGAACGCCGATATCGCTACCGCATCCTGCGCCGCCCCGGCGCGCTCCAACGACGCTATGTCTGGCAGATACGCTATCCATTGGACATAGCCCCCATGCGGCGAGCCTGCGCCGTTCTTGTGGGCAATCACGACTTTGTCTCGTTTTGTCAGACCGGATCGGGCGAAGAAAACACGATATGCGACGTACACACGCTTATATGGAGCGAAGTCGAAGACGAGCTGTTTCTGGACATCTCCGCCAACCGATTTCTCCATCACATGGTGCGAACCCTTGTCGGCACGGCGGTAGAGATAGGAAGAGGACGCTGGACCCCGGAAAAAATGCAGGAAATACTGGAAGGAAAAGACCGCTGTCTGGCCGGTCCTACGGCCCCGGCGGCCGGGCTTTGTCTAATGCGGGTCGTGTATCCGGCGAAGTACGGGATCAGGTAAGATGAAGTGTGAAAAAACACAAAATGTGATCCACCCTTTCAAATCGTAGACGCTCGTCCTCCTTCATGATTCCTCCTTCATAATTGTCCTTTCTACATACCCGTCGATCTGATCGCAGATTTTGTGCAATGCGGCGACATCGCGTTGTTCGGTACGGAAAGCACGGCGAAATACGCGCCGCAACGATCTAAGAAACGTTTCCGGCTCCGGGCGTGGTTTGAAACCGATGCGCATCAAGGTATCGTTGAGCCGCCTACACACCCGTTCCACGTCTTCTATTTCGGCAAGGCGAAGACGCAGTGTCGGTGGCGGTCCTTGAGCGGCTCGGAATACCTCGTAGACGCATACCATCACCGCCTGCGCCAGATTGAGCGATGGGTATATCGTTGCGGCGGGAATGCGCGCGACCATCTGGCAAAGTTCCAACTCGTCGTTGAGTAGCCCCCGGTCTTCTCGACCAAACAAAATCGCTGTCGGTCCCCTTTGCGCGGCACGGACGATCTCGGTTGCGGCGGTATCCACAGGATATACGGGATTGAGCCAGGCGCCGCGTACCCGGTTGGCGGTTCCTACTGCGTAGACCACCCCGGATAGCGCCTCTTCCAGTGTCTCCGTAACCATCACGGTATCGAGGATATCACCTGCACCGTGCGCCATCCACCGGGCCTCCGGCGCATCGGGGGACGCTTCGGGATGGACAAGCACAAGATGCGAAAGCCCCATGGTTTTCATGGCACGCGCCGCCGCACCAATGTTGCCGGGAACCTGCGGACCGACAAGCACGATGCGGATGGCGGACAATATCTGTGCGGCGTCGGACACCATGGTTTCAGACACGATAAAACACCCTGTGAGGACAAAACCCGTAGAAAGATTTCGCATGCCTGCATACGTTCTCGGCAAATCTACCGAATCCGACCGCCGCAGGCAATGTCTTTGGGAACTGCCCGATGATGCTCGGCCTCAGCCTGTGTGCCGGTCGGTAAGGACGGAGACGAGATACCGATAAGGACAGCACCGTTTACAAAAGAGCGCCGGAATATTTGGCAGATCAGTTACTTTATCGACTCACGCTAATTGCTCCGGAGGCAGTCAGAACGTCGAAGTTGAGTACACGGGAATTGATCCGACGGCTTGGCTCCTCAACGGCGCAGTTTTACAGATGGCCCGATCAGACCAACTATAAAAAATCCATCCACCGGTTGATTACATGGCTTTATCTCCTCGGCTACGATATCGATAGGGTGCTGACCACGCGCCCCGGTGTCCTGCATGCCGATATTACAAACGCTCTACCGTATAGACACCACCGGGACGGGTGTCGAAGCCAAGGATTTCACCCTCCGAAAAAAGCCTTACCAGTGTCCGGGTTTCGCCGTGTTGTTCGTATACAGCTACGGATGCGCCCTGATAAGGATGATACAACCGACACGACGTCCCCTTTTCGCTCAGGATGTTCAAAAACGTCACCCGACCCGCCTCGCATCGACTCGACACCAAAAACGCGCCGACCGCCCGTAACGAATAAAATTCTGCGGATCGATTCACAGGCCAGTTTGGAAACAACCGCAAAATACCCGTATAGCTCTGGAGTAGACATTCGTTGATCACAACCGGCAACCCGAAGTTTTCGACAAATATCCCCATCGGTCCCATAAAATCGAACTCGGTAACATCCTCGTAGCGTCCATGCGACTGAAGCGCCATATCGGCGCAAGCCCCGTTGGGCAAGTTGCAGTAGCGAATCTGTCGTTTAAACTTTTCGATGTCGAGCACCACCAGCCGTGCCGCCTGAAGATTCAAAATATCAGTTCGTTTCCGCCTTCGTTTTGCTGTTGACGATACGAATTGAGCGCAATCTGGTACTCCTCGGGTGGGGAGTGCAATCCGTGTTCTTCACCCGGAAAAACGGTTACCATGCCGGCGGGCAGGTTGTATATGATATCCGGATCTTCGCCTGCTACGCTGACAAATACCCGTCCTCGCGGGGACTCTGCAGTCGGATATTCGGGATAATGGTCGAAAATCATGCGGATCGTGGCCAGTGTCTCATGTTCCTCGGATTCGCGCTCCAGTGTTTGGCAGGCTTCGAGAAACGCCCGAAAAAGAAATTTGGTCAGCGTCAGATCGATCAGACCGTCTATATTGCGTTTGAAACCGGGCATAAGACCATAGAGTTCGGGCGGAACGGTCGGAAACACATGATAGCGATCATCGCCCCAAGCCGGGCCGTGCGCGTCCGGACTGGTCATATAATCTATCATGAAGAGCGTGGCATCTTTTAGCGGTGCAAAAGCCCGCCGTTCCAGAAAATCCCGGTTCATAGTATATAGATAGTGCCACCAAAGACTCTGGACCGTCCACGGGGTCTCGAAAACCTCCCATCCCCACGTCGGCACGGGATACGGGTTGGTGGTCATTTCGGTCGGGTACAGCGAATGGGGGAAAAACGCCCCTCGCATCTTGTAGTAGTCACGCGCCCAGGCTCGGCTGACCGGCGTGACGAATTCTACCATCTCGACGTATACGGCAGGTGTTTTTCCACATGGTTGGAAGAAAACGTCCCCCAGAACGGCTGCTGGGTGTTGTAGTTCATGTGGTAGTCGCCATGCCAGGGCGTGCCGATATTTTTGTAGCTCCAATTGCCAAAAAGCCCTGGACAGGCCACCCCGGGTTTTGCGGTGCAATGAAGAAAATAGAGGTTGCGATACCAGACTTCTTCGAGGACGGGATCGTCGAGGGCGACGGCAGCCTGTTGCCAGTAGGCACGCCAAGACCTCCGTGTCGTTGCAAACACCGTCTCGAAATCTTGTGCGTCGGGCACGGAAAGCGGTATGGGGGTTTCGGGAATAGCCGACGTCAGCCCCTCGTCGAGGTTTACCACCCCCACAAAGGGCATTTCGGAACGGACCCATCGTTCAGCGGGTTCGAGTGGTTCGTACACACCCGTCACCGCGATACGCGGGCGGTGGAACAACATGCCGTTTACGGCGACACGCAACCGAAATGCTCGGTCTTTGGGGTGCGGTAGACCGGAAGTTTTGCCGTCGACGTCTGGTGCTTCAAACGGCAGCGTCTGCCGGAAACCGAGCACATGGTCGGTCGCCTCGTCAAAAGTACGATCGGGCAGGTCCTTGGGTGTATCCCAGTCGGGTACAAGACAAACCCGATTAAACGGCGCAGGAATGGGATTTCCATTCTCCTCTACGGTGCGGACCCACACACGGTCTTGTTTCATGTCGAGAACGACCTGTAAAAACACGCGACGTGTGCCGACCCGCAGTTCGACTTCGCACACGCCGGTTCCGATGTCCAGCCGATAGCCTATGGCTTCGACTTCCCGGCGGTCAAAGGCGAACACGGCGGTTCCGCAGGGGAAAGGGCGCGGATACGGGTGTCTATAGTTGTCCGCCGTGATACGCAGATATTCGGCGTACCACGGATCGTCGGTCAGTAGAGACAGGGTGTCGGGGATGGCTTTGACACGCTCGAAAATCTCTTGAAACGTGCCAAACTTGTCTTTGTGGTTTTCGGCGGTACGGATATCCCAGACGTTGTTGTGCCCGAAGTGCATCATGACGGCATCCGGACGGACGCAGACCACCACGCCCATACCGCCGTTGCCCATGAGAGCGCCTTGGAAAAAGTTGACCGACGGGAGATCGCGCACAATGGCATGCCGTGCCGCGCGGGCGGCCGTGTCGAAAGGAGGAGAAAAGGAAGCCATGGCGGTAGCTTTGGGGGGGTTGAAGATAACGAGCCGGGTTCGGTTACAGCAACCGAATTACGGTCATATACCCGACGACGCCGACGACTGCGCCGGCAAGCAGATCGATCAGATAGTGTTGCTTGGTAAACAAGGTCGATACGCCCACGAGCAGTACCCAGAGTGTGAGACAGACACCGGTCGGGCCACCGGCGTAATGCCAGCTGATCAGCGCGCTGTACAGACAGTACGCTATATGCATGCTCGGAAAGGCGTTGTACGGGCCGGACAGCCGCTGAAACCATGCCAGCATCGCGGTGGACGGCCCGGCGACGATCAGATTTTCGTATCGCGTCACCCGGCTGGGAAACAGCAGATAACAAATGCTTCCGACGGCGACTAAAAAGACGTAACCGACCAACACCCTGCCAAGATCGGGATGCCTCCACATGAGTATATAGCCCATCAACCCCAGTATATACGCCGAAAAATAGGGAAGGGCAAAGATGGCAAGAAAAGGGAACCGCGCATCTATCGACAGATCAAAGGCATGATGCCGCGACCGGCGGCTTACATGTCGGTTGATCGCCAGATTGAGCATGATCCAGAACGGCGCAACGACGATCGGAAGATAGGGAAGCCATTCGGTCATCGTTGGAAGGGGTGCGTGTCGGGAGTCGGGTTGCCGTGTCGGGGTGAAAATGATATATTACATGCGACTCGTATCGTCGGCAATACCCATTCGTCCATTCGAAAACCGCATCCGGCGTCCCAAAAAGCACATCGGACGGGCAAACGGGTGTATCCATGCACTTGTTTCGGAGGCTTTATGAGCGACTCGAACATCCCTTGCAACGGAGGCGAAATCCGCCGCTCCGAAGAATTCCCTATCGTATCGAGACCCGAAGAACGCACTGCCGCACAGGAACGCGTACAAAGATTCCCCTACCGGTTTCCGCGCGACCCGCGTCCACTCGGCGGCAAATTCGGCGTCGAAGAAAACGCCCGTCGGCTCATGCGGTTTTTTTATTTCGAACGCCGTCTTATGCAGTCCGTCGGGGCATGGACGCTGGCCATCCCTGAATTCGAAGTAAAAGTGGAAAGTGGAAGACATCTTTTCTATCACGCCGACGCCGCCAAACTGCTCCGGGAACGTCTCAACGAGCAAGAACAGCGGCTTTCGGTCATCGACGGTTTCCGGGACGCGGAAATCGATCGATTTATCGACGAGATGCTCTCCGCCGCCGACACGCCCGAATTTTTGGTCGGTCTGCATCAGGTGGCAGGCAAAGCGCTGGAAACCGCGTACCGGCATCATATCGACGATACCGATCCGGTGACTGATGCGCCCACTATCCGAACACTCAGACGCATCCTGCTCGACTACGAACCGATGCTTGGCTGGGCCGACGCCGCGATCGGCGCGTTTATCGACGGCGGGATCGACGAAACCCGGCTCCGCCAGTGGCAGTGGCATCTGCGGCGGCTTCTCGCCAGCATCGGCGGTGTTACGGGTTCCGACGAGCGTATCGAAGAACCGTCGCCCCTGCGGATTACGGACAAACCATTTGAACGCAATACCGTACCCATGCGCGACGAACGGTTCATGACGTTCAAAAACACGGGTGAATACGATGTAGGTGACGACGCGCCCCGATTTCAGGAGGGCACGTACGAACATACGCGACTGCGCTTTATCCGCACACAGCGCGACGAGGTGGACGCCATCGAGGCGTTTGGCACATTTTTGTGGGACATTCGGTTCAGAGATTTCAAAGCGGAATACGATTTGGCACGGATTACCTGGGACGAGGCCCGTCATACCGAAATCGGGCATAAGTCCATGCAGATCGCCGGATACGATCCGTATGAGCTTCCCAACCGTCTGACCAGTTCCACTTGCCGGGGACCGATGGAACCCGCCTACGGCATGGCGGAAATCAACCTGTTCGGAGAGGTCGGCGTCATGAAAACCATCGGCGGATTTATCGACGAGGCGCGGGCACGCAAGGACGACTTGCTCGTCCACATCGCCGATTTTATCCGGTCCGACGAGCGCACGCACGTCAAAAAGGGGCAACACATCATCGGCGTGATGACCGATCTCGGCATGCAGGATTTGGAACTCAAAACCCGCGAATTGTTTACTGAGTGTCTGGTAAATCTCGGTGCATGGCGACGCGACATGGACCTTTTTACCATGACACGCGAGGACATCGAAAAATTTATCGGGGAATAGCGTAAGACGCTTTGCGCACCCGAACTATCCCCACGGCTCCAGCACGATCTTGCCGCAGTTACCGGTAAGTTGAAGTTCCCACGCATCCTGTACCCGGCTCATGGGAAAGGTGTGCGTGATAAACCGGTCCATTTTCGCGTGCGAATCCCGGATCAGCCGCATCATGACCGGGGTATCGGCCAGGTTGTAGTGCCATACCCCGCGCAGAACGATGCCCTTGCGGATCAGGTCAGCGCTGACGCGGATCGTCAGGTCGCCCGCCTCTCCGACAAACGACGCCTGCCCTTTGCGCCGTAGCGCGTCGATCATGAACCGTTGCGCCGCGGCCGAACCGGAGCAATCCACCGCTTTGTCCGCGCCACGTCCATCGGTCAGGTCCATGATCCGGGATAGCGCATCGGGGTCGGAAGGATCGATGACGGTCTCAGCGCCGAGCGCAAGCGCCAGCGCCGCACGGTAGGCGTGCATCTCTGCCACGATCACCCGTGCGCCCCGAAACGTGGCGTTGATCACCCCGCCAAGCCCTACCGGTCCCATACCCGTGATCAGCACCGTGTCGAAAGCTCCGACCTCCATCTGTTTCATGGCATTGAATGTAGGCCCCAGCCCGCAACAAGCCATGCCGGCGTGGATATAGGATACGTCACCCGGTATGGGCACAAGCTGCCAATCCTGCCGAACCAGATACTGCGCGTATGTCGCGCCGCCATTGGCGTTGCCGGTCCGCTCGGCAAGGTCGATAAAATGTTGGCAGTGGATATAGTCTCCCTGAAGACACAACATACACCGTCCGCACGGGTCTCCGGACATCACTACCACGCGATCACCCATCTTTACCCGACTCGATTGCGCCACCTCCACCACCTCGCCCGCTGCCTCATGCCCCAGCGCATCGGTGACATGCCCGGCCCTGTAAGTCTTGTACTCGGTACACATAGGTACGGCGTGCAATTTGACGACGACAAACTGTTCGCACGCCTTTGGAACGGGTTTATCCACCAACCCACCCTTTCGCTCTCCAAAAATCGTGGCGACTTTCATCTTTTCAGACTCCTTTCGATGGGTGCTTCATGCACGGTAATTGACACCAGAGTATCCTTGTTATACTTTCATGGCAAGCATCTATTTATGGCGACCTCTAAACTTCTCTATACCATCATGGACACAATCCACGCTTTGTTTTCCCGTACCGAGCCGGTCAAATGGGTATTTACCGGCGATAGCATCACGCATGGCGCGCTACATACTACAGGCTGGCGTGACTATACCGAACATTTTACCGAACGGGTCCGCTGGGAAATGGGTCGGCGGCGCGATGTGATCGTCAAAACCGCCATCTCAGGCTGGACAATGGATCGGATTACCGAAGACCTCGACTGGAACGTACTCCAGTTTGCGCCGGATTGCGTGTCGATCAATGTGGGGATGAACGACTGTAACGCAGGCATCGAGGGGTTGGAGAGGTTCGGAGCGACCTATCTGGATACCATAGAACGTATCCGCTCCGGCGGGGCCGAGGTACTGCTGCATACCCCCAACGGTATTCTGCCCACTACCTCCGAAAACCGAGTGCGTCATCTTCCCGCCTATGTCGAAACCATCCGAGAGATAGGACATACGACGGGGGCGCCGGTGATCGATCATTATGCCGAGTGGACAGTCGGCCCGCCCGGTGGCGCCATGCACTCATGGCTCGGCGACGGATGCCATCCCAACGAATACGGTCACCGCGTCATGGCACATACCCTGTTCCGTGCGCTCGGTATCTGGGATGAAAACAGCTTGGTCTGCCGGCTTCCCGTCTACCGGGGTTGAACGCTACCCCTCCTCGCCACTCTCCTTATCGATTGTCCGAGCGAAGTCAAAAATTTGCTGTGTGGGCGTCTTCAACATAAAGGCCCGTCCTTTCCCATGTGGAAACGTTTTCGCCGACTGCTCCGGTTTCAGGTCAACCTGCTCAAGTTCGAAGTAGAGCGTTTTATCGTCCGGGGGCCGTTTCATCGGCTGTTGGTCATCATTTTGGGGATTGCGTTTATATCCGCCTACGCCGGGTATATCGTCCATGCCACCGTCGGGGGTTTTGCATCGCCCGGCGAAGCGGTCTGGTGGGCCTTTCTCCGGCTTACCGATCCCGGTTATCTCGGCGACGATCAAGGACTGGGTCGGCACGCCGTCTCGACCATGCTGACCGTGTTGGGGTATGTAATTTTCCTTGGCGCGCTGGTTGCCATCATGACGCAGTGGCTCAACGAAACCCTCAATCGCCTCCAAAGCGGTCTGACACCGATTACCCAGAAGGGGCATATCGTCCTTCTGGGCTGGTCGCAACGAACGGCGATCCTGGTGCGCGAACTGATCTACTCGGAAGCACGGGTAAAGCATTTTCTGGGACGACGTGGGGCGCGCAGACGACTTCGCATCGCCATTCTTGCCGAACAGGCCGGGCCGACGCTCGTACAGGAACTCAAAGACCGGTTGGGCAATCGGTGGGATCCGCGCCAGATCATTCTACGCAGCGGAACACCGCTGCGCTCCGCGCATCTGCGACGGGTGGACGTGAGCCATGCCGCGGCCATCATGATACCTGCCGGAGATTTTACCGCACGTGACACCGACTCGACGGACGCCCGCGCCATCAAGATTCTGTTGGCGGTGGAACAGGCAAGTCGGCGAGCGAACGCGGCGGAAAAACCGCGTATCGTCGCCGAACTGATAGACGCTCGCAAATCCGCTATCGCCCGTCAGGCGTATGCAGGCCAGATGGAAATCCTCGCCAGCGACGCGACGATCAGCCGTCTCATGGTTCAGACGATCCGGCATCCGGGGCTTTCGTTTATATACAGCGAACTGCTCGCCTACACCGAAGGAAACGAACTCTATGTCCGCGAATGCCGCGAATACGACGGTCATGTCTGGACCGAAATCCGAAAAAATTTCCGAAATCCATTCCGATCGGGCTTTCTCGGCCTACCCCCGAAGGATACCGCACCACACTCAATCCGGCCCCGCAAACCCGTCTCGGTCCCGACAATCGGATCGTGTTTCTCGCCCCGGATTATGAAGCGACCCAACCCGGAACCCCACGACGACACAAAACCGGACCAAATCATCCGGTTTCACTCAAAAACAGCGTTCTCCACCCGGCAGCGACGCTCTCCTCTCGGCGCGTGCTGATTCTCGGATGGAATCGGCGCACGCCCGCCCTGCTCCACGCCTTCGACCGGGTCTCTACGGAACGCTTCGAAGTGGACGTGCTGTCCTTGATCCCAGCGACAGAACGTCTTGACGATATGGAGCGCTACGACACCACGCCGTTGCCGTCAGTTCGACATCTGGCAGGAGACTATACCTCGCGTGCGGACCTTGTCGCCGTCCACCCGGAGATATACGACCATATCGTCCTTCTTGCCGTGGATTGGGCGCTGTCGGAAGCCGAATCGGACGCGCGCACCGTGCTCGGATTTCTTGTGCTTCAGGAAACGCTTCAGGATAAGAAAACCCGTCCGGCAGTTCTGATCGAATGGATGGACCCGGCCAACGAAACCATGCTGGAGCACTATCCGCATGAGTCGCTGGTCACGCCGGTTTTGCTGAGCAGCCTGCTTACCCATATTACCCTGCGCCGCGAACTGCGTAGTGTCTTCGACGTACTGCTCGATTCGGAAGGTCCGGAAATAGCGATAAAAACGGCGGACCAATTGGGTCTTGCAAACCGACCGTTTTGTTTCGACGATCTGTACGAACTGCTGGGTGACTCCGGAGAAATTCCGCTGGGGCTGTATATCCTCACCCCGGAACCGTCGAGTTCGGGTGCGCATATCCTGCTCAACCCGGACCGCAACACCGAATGGATTCTCAAAACCGAAGATGCGGTCGTGGTGCTGACAACAAGTTGATGCGGTTGCTTTTCTCGCTGAAACGCCGTATCATGGAGCATGAGCTTTAACTGGAAAAATCTCGCGCGACCCAGCGATGGGTATAGCTTACAGGCGAAATGTCATGCAATTTGACCGTTACGATACCGACGACTTTTACGACGAGATGTTTGTGCGACCCGGCGTGCCACGTCCGGGTTCGATACTGCTGGCGCAGATTCTGAGCAGTTTGTCCGACGGCGAGTTGGCGAGCCGCCAGAAAGCGGCGGAGGCCGGGCTGTTCAACATGGGAATTACGTTTAACGTTTACGGCCACGAAGCCGGGGTGGAAAAGGTATGGCCGTTCGACATCATTCCCCGCATCGTCGAAGCAAACGAATGGGCCGGCATCGAGGACGGTCTGCGTCAGCGTATCCAAGCGCTCAATCTGTTTATCGACGATATATACCACGACCGAAAGATTCTGAAAGACGGTGTGATTCCCGAATTCGTCATCTCCTCCGCCTCCGGCTTTTTGCTTCCGTGCGTGGGGCTTGCCCCGCCGCTCGGTGTATGGTGTCATATCGCCGGTATCGACCTCGTCCGGGACCGGGACGGTCGATTCTACGTACTCGAAGACAATCTCCGGTGTCCGTCGGGTGTCTCCTATGTGCTTGAAAACCGAGAAATTCTCAAACGAACGTTTCCGCAGGTCTTCGAAGCGTCGCACGTGCGTCCGGTAGACGATTATCCGAGCCGTCTGCTGGAGATGCTGCGTTCGCTGGCCGCCGGACGGGTGGACAACCCCTGTGTCGTGCTGTTGACACCCGGTCCGTACAACTCCGCCTATTATGAACATTCGTTTCTTACGCGTGAGATGGGAATCGAGCTGGTCGAAGGCCGTGATCTGGTCGTACGCGACGGTTTTGTCTGTATGCGCACCACGCGGGGATTCGAGCGGGTCGATGTCATCTACCGCCGGATCGACGACGTGTTTCTGGATATCGAAACGTTTCGCTCCGACTCCATGCTGGGCATTCCGGGGTTGATGCGTGTGTACCGGGAAGGACGTGTCGCCATCGCCAACGCACCCGGAACCGGCGTGGCCGACGACAAAGTGGTTTATGGTTATGTCCCGGATATCGTGCGGTATTATCTCGGCGAGGAGATACGCATTCCCAACGTGCCTACCTATCTGTGCTGGCGGGACGACGACCGGCAATACGTGCTGGATCATTTGGACGCGCTGGTGGTCAAGGCCGCCAATGCGTCGGGTGGATACGGCATGATGATCGGACCGCACGCAACGACGCAGGAACGCGACGAATTTTCCCGCAAGATTCAGGACCATCCAAGGGAGTATATCGCGCAACCCGTGGTGGGGCTTTCCCGCGCGCCGGTCATCGTAGAAAACCACTGCGAAGGCAGACATGAAGACCTGCGCCCGTTTGTGTTGAGCGGAAAAGACATCTACGTGCTTCCGGGTGGACTGACACGCGTGGCGCTCCGCAAAGGCTCGCTCGTCGTCAATTCGTCCCAAGGCGGCGGTAGCAAGGATACCTGGGTGCTGGATCGGCCCGAAAACTGACGAGAGACAGCATGCTCAGCCGAGTAGCCGACGCCATATACTGGATGAGCCGATATGTCGAACGCGCCGAAAACACCGCGCGGTTTATCGACGTCAATCTTCATCTCATGCTCGATCTGCCTGCCGGTTTCGCCCGCCAGTGGAAACCCTTGATCGCGGTCACCGGAGACGAAACCCTTTTTCAGAAACGCTACGGACAAGCTACCGAGGAGCATGTCGTCGAGTTTCTCACTTTTGACCGTTCGTATCCCAACTCCATCGTATCGTGTCTGTCGCAGGCACGGGAAAACGCCCGTTCGATCCGCGAAATCATTTCGTCCGAGATGTGGGAACATCTCAACGCCTTTTTTCTGACTGTGCAGAACACTCGGCCAGACCTGGCGGCGGACGCCCCGCATGATTTCTATACCGAGGTCAAAATGGGGTGTCATCTGATGGCAGGCATCACCAACGCCACCATGTCACACGGAGAGGGGTGGCATTTCGGACGGTTAGGCGGTATGATGGAACGCGCGGACAAGACCTTGCGTATCCTCGACGTAAAATACTTTATCCTGCTGCCGCAAGTGCAGGATGTGGGGACGCCTTTTGACAACATCGGCTGGTCCGCCCTGCTCAAATCCGCCAGCGCGCTGGAAATGTACCGCATAGCCTTCGGTCTTATCCACCCTTCCCGCGTCGCCGAATTTCTCATTCTGCATCCCGAATTTCCCCGCGCGATTCACTACTGTCTCCGCAAAGCCGATCGGTCGCTTCACGCCATCGCCGGATCGCCGGCCGGAACCTTTGCCAACGAGCCGGAGCGTTTGCTCGGACATCTCTGCGCCGAACTCTCGTATCGCCCCATAGGCGACATCATAGGCGGAGGCCTGCACGAGTTTCTCGATATGTTTCAGTATCGTCTGAACGAAATCGATCAGACGATTTTCGATACTTTTTTTGCCCTTCGACCGATTCAAAAGGAAAAATCATGAGTTTTTGTCTGGGTATCAAGGTAAAGGACGGCTTGATCGGCATGGCGGATACCCGTCTGATTTCCGGGACGGAACGAAGCACCGCCCGAAAGGTGACGATTCACCAATATGGCCGACACTCGCTTTTTCTGATGACCTCCGGTCTGAGATCGGTCAGAGACAAAGCGTTGACCTATTTCGAGGAGATGATGGAGGAACAGGAGCAGACTTTCGATAGGCTGTACAAGGCCGTAAACGCCTTTGGCGAGCAGGTACGGCGTGTGGCACGGGAAGACAAACTGGCGCTGGAGGAAAGCGGGCTTGGATTCAACCTGTTTTCGCTGATCGGCGGCCAACTTGAAAGAGACAGCGAGCACAAACTCTATATGCTGTATCCACAAGCCAACTGGGTCGAGATCAATCCTGGAACACCCTATTACGTAATTGGCGAAACGGGCTATGGAAAACCGCTTTTGGACCGTGCGCTCCGATACGAAACCGATCTGGAAACCGCCATGAAAATCGGTTATCTTGCTTTCGACGCCACACGTACCAGCGCCACCGATGTCGATTTTCCGGTGGACATCGTGTTGTACCGACGCGACTCCTACCAGATGATCGAAAAACGTTACGAGCACGCGGACATCATGGAAACAGCGGACTGGTGGCAAATGCAGATGGTCCGGCTCGTGTCCGAAGCGCCTGCCTCTTGGACCGCCCCCATGTTTGGCAAGACATAACGCCCATGCGTTGTCTGATCGTCCATACCACCCATTTCGAGTACGACACCCTTGTGTTTGCCGAACCGCATACGGTGCGGCTTAGACCTCGGTGCGACAGTGCCCAGAGACTGGCTGCCTTTTCTCTTTCCATAACCCCGCCGCCGGCAGGACAGAACGAAAATGTGGAACCTGACGGCAACACGACCACGCGCGTATGGTTCGAAGGTCTGCGCGACGTCTGTACGTTTACCGCGTATTCCGAAATAGAGACGCTTCAAGCCAACCCTTTCGCCTATCTGCTCGATTCGGACGCGGAAAAACTTCCCTACCGATATACCCCTCCCCTGTTTTCCGCCTACCGGACCCGGTATCCCGCCGATACCCGTGTCAAGACGCTGGCCGCAACCCTGCTCGCAAAAGCCGGTGGCCATACGGTTTCCTTTTTGGCCATCTTGGCGGCCCATATCGCCGAGACGATTTCGACGGCCGAGCGTCCAACCGGTGATCCTTATGCGGCACAGGACACGCTACAGCGCCAAAAAGGCGCTTGTCGTGATCTTGCCGTGTTGTTTATGAGCGCCTGTGACACGGTCGGCATCGCCACACGGTTTGTCAGCGGCTATCATTTCGATCCGCCCGACACGGAAGAGAAAACACTTCACGCATGGGCAGAGGCCTATCTTCCCGGAGCAGGATGGCGCGGCTACGACCCTTCCACCGGGCTGGCCGTGACAGATCGGCATATCGCCGTGGCATCCGGCCCTACCCACCAAGAAACACGCCCCATCGAAGGATCGTTTCGCGGAACCGGCGTCGCCTCCCGCATGACGACATCGGTGTCGATAACACACGTGTAAATCACTACCGGAGGCAAGACATGGGCGGTATAGAAGACGTGCGAGACAATCTTTTCGACCTCATGGGCATATACCGGGGGTTGATTCTCGGTCTTACCACGGTGGCCATACTGTGGATTTTGTATCGACTCACAACCAAAGGCGTGCGTCGGTATCTCATCAGCCGCGAGCAACAGCGACCCGAAAACGTCCAACAATTTTTGCTGATCTGGCGTTACGCTTGGCTTGGGGTGGTGGTCGCCTTCGGATTGATTGCCTTTTCCGGTTCCCTGAGCGGTATCGGGCTGTCCGCCGCCTTTCTCGGCATGATACTCGGCTGGTCGCTACAGGCCCCGGTGACCGGCATTGCCGCGTGGCTCATGATCATCCTCAAACGTCCCTTTCGTATCGGTGATCGGGTGATCATCGCCGGCATCATCGGCGACGTGGTGGACATCAGCCTGACACATGTCTTGCTCAATCAAGTAGGCGGAACCATAGGCGGAGAAGAAAAGTCCAATCGCGCCGTGCTGATCCCCAACGCCACGCTTTTTCAGCAGGTGATATACAACTATACGCTCAGCGGTCTGGAGGGCGAAGAGGCCAAGGAAAGCGCCGCTTCTTATATCCTCGACGAAGTCGTCGTCATGATCACATTCGGATCGGAACTGGACGAAGCCGAGCGGCTTCTGATCCGCGCTGCGGGCGAAGTGACGGCCGACATCGTTGCCGAAACGAATCAGGAGCCATTTATTCGCGCCGAGATATTCGAACACGGCGTACGTATTCGGTTACGATACAACACGCTGGCCAAAGACCGTCAGCGGATTACCAGCGATATTTCCCGGCTGATCATACGCGACCTAAAAAAAAGCCACCTTGTAGAGTTTTGTTTTCCACATTCCCAAATTCTTTACCGATACAATCCGGACAGCCTGCCTCCGCCTGTAGACCGGGAACGACAGGAGGCGCGCGGCGCTTTGGACCGGGAATGACCGTATTCGCTTGACGCAGTCGCATAGAGCGTGTTACTTTTTGGCGGATTGCTGCGCCCTTCCGGCGTAAAACCACATTCCGAGGCATCTATCGGGAGGAGAAACCCATGTCGGAAAAATCGAAAATCGCAGACGAACTCATCCGCGCCTACTGGGGCGAGATGGAGACCGTCATGAACTATGTTGCACATTCGGTCAACTTGGACGGCGTACGGGCAGAAGAGATCAAAAAGATTCTTATTGCCGAAGTAACGAGCGAGATGACGCACGCACAGACGCTGGCCAAAAGAGTCAAGGAACTCGGCAGTCAGACGCCCGGTTCCGAAGCGTTTCGGTCCGTACAGAAAACGCTTCAGCCCAGCTCGGATACGACCGATGTAGTGCATACCATAAAAGGGGTCATCAAAGCGGAGAAAGAAGCGGTGGAATTATACCGTAGCATTATCAAACTCTGTGAGGGAAAAGACTACGTCACACAGGATTTGTGCATCCGGCTTCTGGCGGACGAAGAAGCACATCTTTCCACATTCGAAGGATTTCTGAAGGAATACACGCCATAGACACGGCATCGGAGCGAAAAGCATGAACAAAGAGTTTTGCGTACGTGACGGGTTTGGGTTGCCGGGAGAATATCATGGTCATCCCGGGGGTATTTCCCGCGTGGTGATGGGGCCAAAGGCCCGCAACGACCAACGTCCGACGGCGCTTGACACCGAACGGCTGGTTATCCATACCAACGAGTACGAGGTCAGTGGGTCGGCTGGGCATCCTCACGCCCACAGCAATCAGGAGCAGGCGTTTTTTATTCTGGAAGGCCGGATGGAAGTGACCGTCGGAGACAAAACGTATGTGGCGGGGCCGGGAGACACGGTATTTCTGCCACGCAACGTCCTGCACGGTCACCGCAACGCCGGGGACACGCCGCTCAAATTCCTCTTTATCTCCGCCATGTTGGACGAGTAGCCGGAGACGTTTATGGTACAAAAACTCCGGCCCGAACAACTTAGATGGACCTGTCCTTACGACGACTGCATCTTCGAGAATACCACCGATGTAGAGAGCCTGCCGGAAATGATCGGCCAGGATCGCGCGTTGCGTGCGCTGGATTTTGGCGTAGGCATCCGTAGCCAGGGGTTTAACATCTATGTCGTAGGCCCTGCCGGCACCGGACGGATGACGGCCATTCGAAAAATCCTCGAACGCGAAGTCGAGGGCATGCCGGCACCGGACGACTGGATTTACGTATACAATTTCGAAACCCCCAATCGTCCTCGCGCCGTGCGTCTTTCCGCCGGGCAAGCGAGCGGATTCAAGACGGACATGGCGGACCTTATCCGTGACCTACGCACCGAAGCGCCCAACGCATTCGACGACGAAAACTACGAACGCCAGAAAGCTGCTATCGTAGAAGAACTCCGCCGTCAGGAATCCGACGAATTTGCCCGGTTGGCGCAGGAAGCCCGCGGACAGGGCCTTGGGCTTCAGCGAACGCCACAAGGCATTCTGGTCATCCCGTTGTTGGACGACGGTCAGCCCATGACCCCCGAACACTACAACTCCCTGCCCGCAACACAGCGTCAGCAGATCGAAGAAAATCGGCAGCGGATGGAAATACGACTCAACGAAGTCGTCCGTAGCATCGTCCGCGCCGGCAAAGAGGTCAAACAGCGGCTCCAGGACCTTGACGCCCGTATCGCCCGTAACGCCATCACTCCGCATATCGACGAACTCCGGGAAAAATACCACGTTTTTCCCGGCATCGTCCAGTATCTCAACGATGTTGACGAAGACATCGTCCGCAATATCCAGGATTTTCGCGCCGATCCCGATCAGGAAAAAACGCAGGATCCCTTTTTTGCCGCGCCATCCGGTAAAAGCCCGTTTCACCGATACGCGGTCAACGTACTGGTAGACAACGCAAAACAACAGGGCGCTCCGATCGTGCTCGAACCAAACGGCACCTATTTCAACCTGATCGGACGCATCGAGCACGAAGCCATGTTTGGCACGCTGACCACCGATTTTACCATGATCAAGCCGGGCGCGCTGCATCGCGCCAACGGCGGCTATCTTGTGGTGGAAGCGCGCGATGTGCTGACCAATCTGTTTACTTACGACGCGCTCAAAAAAGCCCTTGAAAATCAGGAAATCCGTATCGAAGAACCAGGAGAACAGTTTCGCACCATTGCGACGGTAAGCATAGAACCCGAGCCGATACCGCTCGACGTCAAGGTCGTGATGATCGGTAGCGCGTATATCTACCATCTATTGATGACCTATGACGAAGATTTTATGGCGCTTTTCAAGGTCAAGGCTGACTTTGCGGTAGACATGGCGCGGACTGCGCACAGCATGGGCATTATGCGGCGTTTATCGCCCAGCGATGCCGCGAAGAAAATCTCCTGCACTTCGATCGCAACGCCGGCGTCAAAATGGTCGAATATGGCGCCCGGCTCAGCGGCGACCAGACACGGCTTACCACTCGTTTTATGGACATCGCCGATCTGACACGCGAAGCAAGCTACTGGGCTGGAAGAAACGGCCATTTGCTCGTCACCAGCGACGACGTACAGCAAGCTATCGCGGAAAAGGTATATCGATCCAACCTATGGGACGAACGCTTGCGCGATTTGATCTCCGACGGCACCGTCATGGTGGATGTTTCGGGCGAAGTGGTCGGTCAGATCAACGGACTTGCCGTTATGAGCGTCGGCGACTATGTCTTTGGCAAGCCATCCCGCATCACGGCACGTGTTTTTACCGGACAAGCAGGTATTGTCAACATCGAACGGGAAGCCAAACTCAGCGGACGGATTCATGACAAGGGAGTGCTGATTCTCTCCGGCTATCTCGGCGGTCAGTATGCAGACCGCGCACCGTTGTCCCTGTCCGCCACCATCGCGTTCGAGCAGTCGTACGAGGGGGTAGACGGGGACAGCGCTTCCTCCACGGAACTGTATGCCTTGCTTTCCAGTCTGGCACAAACCCCGATAAAACAGCAGTACGCGGTGACCGGCTCGGTCAACCAGCGTGGAGAAATACAGGCCATCGGAGGCGTCAACCATAAGATAGAAGGGTTTTTCGACGTCTGCAACGCCATAGGGCTTACCGGCGAACAAGGGGTACTCATCCCGCCACAAAACGTCCGAAATCTGATGCTTCGTGGAGATATAGTAGAAGCGGTGCGCGCGGTAAAATTTCACATTTCCTCCGTCGCCACGATCGACGAGGGCATCGAACTGTTGACCGGTGTTGCGGCCGGAAAACGCCAGGAAGACGGCTCCTTTCCCGAAGATACCATACATGGCCGAGTGGAGCGGCGTCTAAAGACAATACGCGAACAACTCAAACCATCCGACACATCCGGACCGGACCGGCGCCAAGAGACCGCCGAAAACGGCTCCTCCACATAGATAGGAAGAAATCACATGTTCGATTGGGTTTTTTCTCCGGAGGCGTGGATTGCACTGGCTACGCTGACCACGCTCGAAATCGTATTGGGCATAGACAATATCGTGGTCATCTCCATTCTCGTGGGTCGTCTACCTGCGGCGCAACGGCATCGTGCGCGTGTTTTCGGGCTGGCGCTGGCCATGATCAGCCGTATCGCGCTGTTGTTGACCCTGACATGGATGATGCGTCTGACCGACTCGCTGTTTCAGATCATGGGACAGGATATATCGGGTCGGGACATCATTTTGATCGGCGGTGGTTTGTTTCTGATGGCAAAAACCACGATGGAAATCCACAACACCTTTGCGGACCACCGTGAATCGGACCGCGACATCCGTGTAGGCACCTTTGCCAGTATCATCATACAGATTGCGCTTATCGACATCGTATTTTCACTCGACTCGGTCATTACGGCGGTCGGTATGGCCAACGACATTCTGGTTATGGTAATCGCCGTCGTCATCGCGGTGTTGATCATGATGATCGCGTCAAAACCCATCGGCGAGTTTACCGATTCCAACCCGACCGTCAAAATGCTGGCGCTCAGCTTTCTCATCCTTATCGGCGTCGCGCTTATCGGCGAAGGTCTCGACATGCATATCTCGAAGGGCTACATTTACTTCGCCATGGCGTTCTCCTGTTGTGTCGAGATGCTCAACATTCGGCTGAGAAAGTATATGAGTTAAGACCGCGCCTTTGCGTCATACAAGGCCATCTAGCCGATTACTCCTAAAATTTGTCGCCTGTTTGGAGGCCATCGGGCATTTTGCCCTTACCTACACCGCAGACTACGACCCACTCTCAGGAGGCTGTCATGGGTGCGATCCCCGTCCGCCGCATAGGCAAAACAGAAGCAGAAGTGACCGTACTGGGGTTTGGCGGCGCACCGCTCGGCGATCTGTTTGAACTCGTCCCGGAAACACAGGCCCAAGATACGCTTCAGGCCGCATGGGACAGCGGTATCCGCTATTACGACACGTCGCCCTTCTACGGACACGGAAAAAGCGAGCACCGCATCGGATACTTCATGCGTCAACAACCGCATGGGGAGTATGTCATCTCTACCAAAGTAGGCCGCATATTCAAAGCGGTCCGGAACGCGGAAACATTCAAATCAAATCTGTGGGCAGGCGCACTACCGTTCGATTTCTATTACGACTACAGCTATGACGGTGTCATGCGGTCCTACGAAGACAGCCTGACCCGGATGAGTGTAAACGACATCGAACTCCTGCTCATCCACGATCTGGATCACTTTTTTCACACCGAACCGCAGGTACAAGCCTATCTCAATCAGATGGCGACAAGCGGATGGAGGGCGCTTTCCGAACTCAAGTCCGCCGGACTGATCAAGGCGGTGGGCGCGGGGATCAACAAACCGGGATTTTTGCCTCGTTATCTGGACATGGTTCCGCTGGACTTTTTTATCGTCGCCATGCCGTATACGCTGTTGGATCAGGCGGCACTCGACGGCGAATTTCAGCGGTGCGCCCAAGACGGCGTCACCGTAGTGATCGGATCGCCGTTTGCCTCCGGCATTCTCGTCACCGGTCCGGTGGAAGGCGCACGGTACGGTTATGTGTCGGCCACACCCGAAATCCTGGAAAAGACGCGGCGGATACAGACCGTGTGTCAGCGCCACGGCGTACCGCTGCCTACCGCCGCGATGCATTTTGCGCTGGCCCATCCGGTGGTGTCCGCGATTATCCCCGGCGCGTTCAAACCGGAGTTTATCCATACCAATGTGGGGTATTTCAACCATCCGGTTCCAACGGATATGTGGGCAGAACTCAGACACGAAAAACTGATCCGCGAGTATGCGCCCACCCCGAGGTAGAGAGAAGCTTCAAACTTCTCAATTCCCTATCCGCGCCGCCGCATCGCCGTATCGGCGTAGCTGATCGCGGAAGATGCGCTGCGACACCCACCGGGTGTTGTACCGGTGTCGATAGGCAGTATGTTCGGCGGTAATGGGATAAGATTCGTCCGCCCCATACGGATAACGCTTCATGCCATGAAACGGCAGCGGCTCGATGGTCGCTGCCGTTTTCGTGTTCAGATCCCCTTCCTTGAGCCATCCGTCGGTATGCAGAACATAGTCACGCCGCCAACCAGCAGGCAGCGACGGCAGACCGCCGGTGTCAAACGAAACGACGATCTCCTCTCCCGAACCGAAAATTGCATACTGGTCGTCCGTGGCGGATAAAAGTGGCGCGACATCGCCGTAGCGCGTCCGGTACCCGGTAAAGGGAAGCCACTGCGGCGCGGTGGAAACTTGATCATAGTCGCGCAGAAACGGACCGTTGGACGCAACCCGGTATTCGCGCGAAAAACCCCGAAAACGAAGGTCTGCCATCTCCGGTTTGAGCCGCGTGACCGTCATCGGCAGCCGCTCCGGCTCGTCCACGGTAAAAAACGCCTCGCTCCAGTAAATCTGCATATCGGTCGTGATCCGCACCCGGTGGTCGTTTGCAAGAAATTTGCCGGTCAGGTCGATCATCATGGTTTTGTGCTCGCCCGACGGAAATCCGGTATACGGAATGACGGTCCGCCATCTTCCATTGGCGTCCGGCACTTCGAGATACGGCGGAACAACACCGAGCGTCCGGCGCTGAGACAGCGCAAGATGGGTACTCGGTTCGATCGGCATGATCCATCCACACAGATACAGCTGGATGCGCGATTCGGCAGGCAGTTTGCCGAGGTCGAGCGTGATCGAGTGAAGTTCCGCCGTGCCCTGATAGCGTCCAAGCGCAAAATCGCCGGCATACAGCGTATCGCGGGCGGCCAGATGGGGCAACACGTCGCGCCCGTTCCGGTCGTAGGCCGAAACGGGAAGACGCGGATGGGTGGCGGTCAACAGTTCCAAGCCCGGATAGGGCGGCGGCAGATACTTTTCATCCACATAGACATCGATCGATTCAGGATGGTCCACGGCGAGCAGTTCCATCCGGTCCATATACACGGCATCCCACAGTTCTTCCACCACTCGTAAGGTAAGTCGACCGTCTTTGGGCTTTAACTGGTCCGCCTGGATTATGACATAGTCGTTTGCCGCATCCGGCGGTGCGGAAGCGCCGGTTTCGGTCAACGCGCCGATGGCACTGCGTGTCATAAGATGCGTGACAAAGACGTATTCGCTTCCGTTCCATGTGTACAGCGACGGACAAGACCCTTTGAGACGCTGACGCTCCACGACCGTCGTGCGGGTTTCCGGAGAGACCGTGTTTTGCGGAACGCCGTTGGTCCACAACACACGGTACACATCGGCTCGGGGGTGTTTTCCGATACCGACGTGGGTATAGGGGCCGAAGACCGTAAGCGCCTGATAATGCGTTCCGGCGTTTATCTCTATCGTGGAACCGACCCCGTAGAAGTTGTTTTTTCCGCTACCAGCCAGACTGGCTTCGAGTCTTATCTTGAGCCATTGGTTTGCGTTGCCTCCGTCGTTTCGCAGTAGACGGACACCGACGGCGGTGTAGGCAACGATATCCATATCCCCGTCGCCGTCATAATCGGCAACGGCGACGTCAAGACAGGCTCCGGCGATTACATCGGATGGCAGGAGCGACGAGACGTCTTCGAAGCGCCCCGCGCCCCTGTTGCGGACCAGCCGCAGTCCCACACCTGAAGACGGCTGGCCGGCGATCAACAGATCGAGAAACCCGTCGTTATCGAAGTCTACGGGCACGACAGCGGTAATATCCAGCCCGCGCGCGGCGGTGGACAGCCCGGCGGGGGTGCTGTCCACATCGAAACGTGGACCGGTTTCGTTCCAAAGCAGTGCCGCCTTTCCCGGCCCCGCACCGCCGAGAAACAGATCGAACGCCCCGTCGTTGTTAAAATCACCGGCAACCGCCGTCCGGTAGTTTTCCACGGTACGGAGTCCAAAACTTTGGGTCGCGTCGATCATCCTTCCTTGGCGTCCGTTCCGGTACAACCGTGCCCCTGCGCCGGGACGGACCGCAAACAGATCGAGCGCGCCGTCGAGATCAAAATCGCCGTATACCGTTTGTCCGGGTGTAGACATCTCGCCGTTCGAGGTGTTCGGGAGGGTTCCGGCGTCTTCCAGTTGTCCCGCGTCGGCATTGCGTAGGAGTCGGGTGCCTTCTTTTTTCGATATCACCACATCGAGATCGCCGTCGTGATCGTAGTCCGCCAGAATGCCGGAAACGCCGCTCGGCTCACCGCCACCCGCGTGAACGACAGAACGATCCGGTCTCCAGCGCCCCGGCGTTTCCTGACGAAAAACCGTAGTGCCGTCGGCGCGAAACAGCACGAGATCGGCATCCCCGTCGTTGTCCACATCTCCGAGGACGGCATAGCGGGCATCTTGTACGGTGACAAGGTTCGGACTGTCGATGTGGGCAAAGACGCCGGCGGTGTTGCGGTAGAGTCTGACGGTGCTGTTTGCGATAACGGCAAGGTCGGGAAACCCGTCGGCCTCGGCGTCGAAGACGGCAAGACGGGCATCCGGGGCGGGGGCGGCATCCAGGACAGGGCCGGCATCGACAAATGTCACGGAGATAAGGGAGTCCGCCGCAACGGTAATTAGATCGGGGGGTGCGGTGCGAAAGTCAGCCATCGCCGGTGAATTCTGTGAGACATCGCCGAGACGGTCGCGCGCGTCGCGGTAGACGGGGTCGGCCTTGAGCAGATTGCCGAGTATGGCGGCACGACGTTGCGTCTCACCGGGTGGGCCGATGTGCAGCGCGGCAAGTGTGAGGTCCAACTGACTGCGAACCGTCTCGTCCGCATCGGGAAGCAGCGCCGCTATACGATGGTACTCGGTTTCGGCCTCGACCGTTCGGCCCGTGCGGACCAGTGTCTCCGCCAGTTGGGCCAGCGTCGCGAGGTTGTCGGGCGCGACGTCGAGTATGGCGCGAAGCTGAGTCACATCGGTCTGCGGATCATGCGCGTCGCCCCGAAGACGGGCGGTCAGGGTAAGATATCTGTATCGGAGCAAGATGTCGGCGGGGCGTTTTTCGATCGCCTTTTCGAGCAGGGAAAGCGTCTTTTCGGGGTTATCCTGCGCAAACGCGATGTCGGCTTCGATGGCAAGTGCTTGACCGTCGCCCGGTGCGAGGACGAGTGCCCGGCGGATGTTCTCCTCGGCCTTTTCGGGTTCCTGACGGTTGAGTAAGGCAACGGCGAGATTGGCATACCCCAGGGGATCGTCGGGAACCAGCCGAGTGACCGCTTCGAATGCCTGCACGGCGCTGTCAAAATCATTGCGATCCAGATAGGCAAGACCGAGATTTTTCTGTGTCGTCGCCTCTATCCATGCGTCATGCGACCGCGGCGAAGAGCAGCCAATAAAAAGAAAAAAATACAGAGTCACCCAAGGCCATCTGGCACGAAAGACGAGCGAGACATCTTTCCGGAAGTCTGTGACAAACGGTTGAAGAAATCGGAAATCGGAGCGGTTCATTTTTCTGGCTGGGATTCGAGACGGGCGATTTCGTCGCGCAATTTGGCGGCTTTTTCGAATTCGAGATGCGCGGCGGCCTCGTACATAGCGTTGCGCAGTTCCTCGACAAGCGTGGTCCGGTCCATCCGGGCAATGGTATTGAGGATGGGCATTTCTTCTTCCACCGTCCTTACATCCGCCACAAGCGTCGTGCGCATGATTTCTTCGATCGACTTGTATATCGTTTCCGGGACGATGCCGTTTTCTTCGTTGTACGCATGCTGGAGCGTCCGCCGGCGTTCGGTTTCGTCGATGGCTTTTCGCATCGAATCGGTGATCGTATCGGCGTAGAAAATCACCTCGCCGTTTACGTTGCGCGCGGCGCGTCCGGACGTCTGGATCAGCGAACGCTCCGACCGCAAAAAACCCTCCTTGTCCGCATCGAGAATCGCCACAAGCGACACTTCGGGAAGGTCCAACCCTTCGCGGAGCAGGTTGATGCCGATCAGCACGTCGAATTGTCCGAGCCGAAGATCACGCAAAATTTCGATCCGTTCGATG
>VGJU01000020.1 GCA_016867335.1 Candidatus Zixiibacteriota bacterium
GACTGAAACGTGGGCTGGTCGGGCGTGGTGCGATACGGCACGGGCAGCGCCGCCACCGGACACGCTACGGCCCCGCGAATCCGGGCAAGATAGGGCAGCATGGTGCGAGGGCCGCGCGCGCAGTTGAGCCCCACCACTGTCGCGCCGGCCTGTTCGAGCCGCTTTACCGCCTCCTCGATACCCACTGCGTCCCGAAAAGCGTCTTCCTGATGCAGGGCAAACGTCACCACCGCAGGCAGGCCCGACGCTAAAATCATGTCGAGCGCCAGCCGCGCCTCTCCGTAAAACGCAAACGTCTCGGCGATGACATAGTCCACACCGGCATTGGCGGCCCAAGCGACCTGTTCCTCGAACATGGCGCGCACCTCGCGGTCGGCGGCCGGGTCCGAGGGTTTCCAGACATTGGTATTGCAGATGTTTCCGGCGACAAGCGGCGGCTCGCCCAAAACCCCCGAAGCCGCGTCTTTTGCGAGCGCCAGCGCGTTTTTCTGGAGCGGCTCCAAAAGATGTTCCTTGCCGATAAGCCGCAGCTTTTCGCGATGACCGTAATAGGTAAAGGCTTCGACGACATCGGAGCCCGCGCGAAGAAAATCACGGTGTAGCACTGTCACCACGTCGGGATGGTCGAGCACCGCCTCCGGCACGTAGGCGCCGGCCTGCAGATAGCCGCGCCGCTCCAACTCGAAAAGATACCCTTCGGCGCAGATCACCGCGCCGTCTTGCAGACGCTCAAGCAAACCCCGTTTGGGTCGGGTCATTCCTATCCCTCCCACGCTTTCTGCAACAGCCGCACCCAGTTGCCGCACATGATGGCGGTGACATCGTCGTCTTTGTACCCGCGGCTGGACAAAAGTCCGGCGATTTTCTGCTCGTCGGCGATGGTATCCAAGTCGTGGGGCGACTGCTCGCGGCCAAATCCGCCGTCCAAGTCGGATCCGATGCCGGCGTGACGCGCATTACCCGCAAGCTGGCATACATGGTCGATATGATCGACGACACGGGAAAGCGACACGGCCCGGTTGCCCGGGCTTTTCAGCGTCCATCCGGGATAGAGCATCCAATCGTCGAAGGCTGCGCCGATAACCCCGCCGCGTTCTATTACGGCGCGCAGTTGGTCGTCGTCAAACTGGCGCTGGTGCGGCACGAGTGCGCGACAGTTGTTGTGGCTCGCCAAAACTGGCCCGTCGTAGTGTTCGAGCGACTCCCAAAAACTCCGATCCGAACTGTGGGTCAGGTCGAGCAACACGCCAAGCCGCTGCATTTCGCGTAAAAGCGGCGGCCCCAGCGGCGTCAACCCGTCTTCCACACCCGTTCCGCCGGCATAGCGACCCAGCCCGTAATGGGTAAGTCCCAACAGCCGGAGACCGCCTTCGTACCACTCTTCCAGTTGAGCGGGTTCGAGTATGGGATCCGCGCCTTCCATGCTGATTACAAAACCGAGCGGCGGCGGCTCGCCGTCGCCCTGCCGATCCCACGCCTCCCACTCGGCGATATGATACCCAAGTCCTACGGCGTCCACAAGGAGACGGACGTGTTTCTCGCGTTGCAGGGCACGGTAATAGGCCAACTGCCCTTGCGCCGCCCCGTAAGCCTGCGTCGGCGAACCATAGTCGGTATGCGGAGTCGGATTCCCGGTGGAACGGCCAAATAAGGTGACGACGCTTAGCGCGATGCGGCCTTTACGCATTTCCGGCAGAGCCACCGTGCCCAGCGCCCGCCCCTGTCCGCTCTGTCCTTTTTCTTGTGTGCGGATCGTATAGACCGAATACAGCAGGTTGCGGTTTCCCTGAATGGCGTTCCATGACAAGTCGAGATGCGCGTCGGTGATCAACATGGGAAATCCTTAACGAAGGGTGAAGTTTGAAGTTCGAAATATCAAAAGGGCGATGTGTTCGGCAAAAGGGCCAAGTTCCCAAAAAGAAAAAGCGTTTCGACACGGAGCAAAAAAGATAACGTTCCGAAAGACGTGTGCAAAGAGAATCCTTTCCGAGGCGAATATTACGGCACGACACAGACACAAATCGGGCCGCATGTTGGCTTGACAGCCCCGGCGCCAGCGCGTACACTATTCCCGTCGTTCTACTCGGCTTTGCTCATGTTACGCACCTGCCCCGTCGATCCGGAGGTACGAATTTCATGCATGTGGTGATCCTGTGTGGTGGTCAGGGAACTCGCCTCAGAGAAGAAACGCAGTTCCGGCCCAAGGCGCTGGTGGAGGTCGGGGGAAGACCGATACTCTGGCACATCATGAAATCCTACGCCCAGTACGGTCACCACGACTTTGTCCTTTGTCTCGGATACAAGGGCGAGATGATCAAACGGTATTTTCTGGATTACGACACGCTCCAACAGGATATCCGGGTGACGCTCGGCATGTCCAAAGCCGTGACACTTCTCGGACAGTTGGAGCAGGAAGGCTGGACCGTCACCTGCGCCGACACGGGTACGGAGACGCCCACCGGAGGACGCATCCACCGAATCGAGCGTTATATGTCGGAGGGCACGTTTATGGTAACCTACGGAGACGGCGTGTCCGATATCGACATCGACGATCTGCTTAGGTTTCACCGGAAGATGGGCAAAATCGCCACCGTCACCGGGGTGCGCCCGATTTCCCGGTTTGGCGAACTGCAAGTAAACCGGGGTGTCGCCACCGCGTTTGCCAAAGGCACACATGTATCGTCCGGCTGGATCGACGGCGGATTTTTCGTCTTCGAACGGGCGATATTCGATTATCTAAACGACAATGCCTGGTTATCGGGTGACATAAAAGCCGTGGAGGACGGACAAAACGCCTCTACGCTCCAGCGTCTGATCGAAGACCATCAGCTTGCCGTATACGAACACGACGGGTTCTGGGCCTGTCTCGATACCCCTCGCGATCTCGAAGTGCTGGCCGAACTCTGGAAAACCGGCCACGCCGACTGGAAGACGTGGACGGGGTAGCGCTATCCATTTTGGATTAGGTCGAGTACTACTTTTTTACCGAATTGAGCATCTCCCTAAAGGCTTTTTCCGCTCCGTTTATCGTCTTCTCCGGCCCGGTCAGTTTGAAAAATACATTGCCTTCCGGCGCGCCGAGAATGGCACCCAACATCTTGAACCCCGGTTTTTTTGTCTGTCCGCTCTGAAACATCGGTCCCATCGACGCCAAATACGTTCCCGAAACCGAAACCATCGTCACCTTGACGCCGTTGATGGTGGATTCTTGTTTGTTAAGCGAAACCGGTTTGCCGTCCGGCCCCTCGAACTGGTCTCGCCAGCGCGTCACGTTGAGGTCCACGCTGCCGCCCTGTCCGCTTCCGAAGAAAAACACGGCGCACTCCCCGGCTTCGGCGTCGCCGTCCGATGCGGGGATCATGTAGGTGGCGACCCGCATGGAGCGGTCGGGCTGGGCGATCCACCCGGCGGGTGCGGTCCATGATATGCCTGCGGCCGTTCCGGAACCCGCCGGCATGGCGAGAGCCGTCTGCGCAGGCGGCGTCTCAAGAGCGGGGGCCGCGGCCTGCGCCGCTTTGTCGAGCACCGGTGTCGGAGGTGTCTCGGCGTTGCCGCCGCAGGCCGCTACCACCGTCGTCAGACCGATAAACGAAGCCAGAAAATGTTTACGCATAAAGGTATCCTTTCAAGGTTGATGATACCCACTCGTTATCCTACCGATGCACTTGTTCTTCCTGCTCTGTGTTGCCCTTGTCCTGAGCCGGTACAGGCGTTTTCCAGCGGCGGTGAACCCAGAACCAGTGATCAGGGTAGGCGCGCACGTACCGCTCCAACACCCATGTATACGCCCCGGTATACCACCCAACGTCAGTTTCCTCATCACCGGTCGGAAGCGCGGCGATGGCCGGCTCGAACACCGCATGAAACCGCGCCGTGCCGTCGTGCAGGATAAAACACGGCACGATCGGCGCGCCGGTCCGCAGCGCAAACCGCGCCGGCCCCCGGTAAGTCGAAGCAGGACGTCCGAGAAAGTCTACAAAAACCCCTCCCGGTCCGGCGTCCTGATCCGCCAGAAAACCCACACAACCGTTTTCCTTGAGCGTCCGAACCACTCGGCGCGTCGCCGACGCCATAGGGATGACGGCCATGCCCGACCGTTCCCGCCATCCGTTGATCAGGATGTTGACCGCAGGGTTGTGTTGATCTTTGGCCACCACCGCAATGCGAAATCCAAGCGACGCCACCGCCGCGCCAAGAAGTTCCCAGTAGCCAAAGTGACCGGTTACGAGGATGACGCCGTGTCCCTGCCGAAGCGCCTCCGCCACATGCTCCGCGCCCGTGATCCTCAGACTCTCCCGCAGGTCAAAACGCCCACCGCCCAGCATCCGGGCGTGTTCTACCGCAGTACGACCCAACTGGCGGTACACGTCTCGCGCGAGGCGACGGATGTCCTCCTCCCGCATCGTGTCTCCGAACACGCGCCGCATCTGTCCTTCCGCAAGACGCCGTCGTCGTCTCAGCAGACCAAAGGCCAGATCGCCAAGCCGCTCGCCAAACCGTGCGGCGTGTCCGGGCGACGAGGCCAACGCGAGACGAATCAACACCCGCAGACCGACGTATTCGATGTAATGCCGCAGAGTCACAACGTGTTCCCCTATTCGACCTGACTTCCCGCGACGTCGTATGTAAAATAGGGAAAAGAAAACCATCATGCAGGTATTATTTGGAGTAACGCGTCTTGGGAACGATTGACACTGTTAACGGACGGCGTTATGTTGGAGTATGATCAAGTTGTTCAGGTGCAGAGAAACCAAAAGGCTATCCCTTGCATTCCAGCGGCTGGCAGACCCGGCATTCGCAGTATCTCTACAAAAGTCGTTGGTATAATCTCCGTCAGGACGAAGTCCTGCTTCCCTCTGGCGAGATCATTACCTATACGCTGGTCGAACATGGCGGATACGTCGTTGTGGTTCCTGTGCTGGACGACGGGCGCGTGGTGATGGAACGGGTATACCGGTATCCGTTGCAGCGTACGCTGTTCGAATGCCCCTCCGGCGGACGCGACGGCGACGCGCCCGAAGCGGCGGCCCGGCGCGAACTCGAAGAAGAAACGGGGTATCTCGCGGGAACCATCAGCCATCTGGGGCATTTTGCCGGAAGCAGCGGCATGAGCACCGAGGCGTTCGACGTGTTTTTAGCGACCGACTTGCGCGCCGACGGGGTCGTCCGCAGAGAACCCACGGAAGAGATGACCATCGAACTGGTTCCGTTGACGGAACTGCGGGTACGGGTACTACGCGGCGAAATGGAGGACGGCCCTACGTCGCTGGCGATCCTGTTGGCCGCGTCCGCGCTTGGGATATGACTGCGCACAGCATCGCTTTACTTTTCCGATTCCGTTTCCTTTCCGCCCCGGATCACCGTAAACCGCTGTTTGAACCGCTTCCACCGATCCTCATCCCGGCTTCTTCCGCACTCCGCCGTCTCTTCGCGTTCCCAACGGGACAGCACCGCGCGCCGACGTCTCCGCAACGCGACATACGACAGCGCCAAAAGTATCGCTATCGCAGGGCCGGCAACCAGCGACACCCCTTCACCGGGTAGCGCGCGCCATCCATACGTCCTTTCCACATACCGTTGCCAGTTTCGCTCAAACTCGACGATCGACAGTCCGAAAACGTCAAAACAGGCCCGTTCGATGGAGCCGGTCTCGCGCAGTCTTGCCAGCAGGGCGTGTAGACCGTTACGACCGTATTCCTGCAGAATAAACTCGATCGCGAGCGCGCTTTCCTGATACGCTAATTCGGCACTGCGCGCGGAAAAGGTGTTGACCGAATGGATCACGCTCAACGGAACCAGATCGCCGGTGAGCGTCGCCAAGATAAGCTGTGCGCGGTCCCACAACCCCCACTCGCGCGCCGAATACATGGCAAACCCCTCGTCGAGCCAACGCGGGATCGGGGCGCTTCCCATGGCACTGTGTAGCAACACATGGGCCAGTTCGTGGATCAATACGGTCCGAAGACGATCCAGAGAGCCGGAAATGCGAGGCGATTGCAGGACAATGAGGTTAAGATCGGGGACGGCGTATCCGTCACCCCAGTCCGGGATAGCGGAGAAACCATAAGACCGAAAGGCTTCGAGCGTCGGCGCGATATGGATATGGAGGGTATCCGGCGCTTCGGCGCCCAGGGCGCCCAGCAACAAAGGACGCTGTTCGAGGGCAAGACGGGCGACGCTTTCCGCGAAGCGAGCGTCCTCGTCATAAAAAGTCACCCGCAGACGATCGGCGAGACGCTCGGATTCACCCGCGTCGCAAGGCGCGCTCCAAAGCCCGCACAGCAACACCGCACCACACGTCAGACGCCGAAACCACACATGGCGAAGGCGGTCTTTTTTTTCTTTTACACTTCGCACTTCACCCTTCAACCTTATTTTCTTATGATGCCTCCGCCCAGCACGATCTCGCCTTCGTAAAATACGACCGACTGGCCGGGCGTGACGGCTCGCTGCGACGTATCGAAGTCTACCCGGACGCTGTCGCCCGTTTCAGGCGTAATGACCGCCGGCGCCGCGCCACTGCGGTAGCGTATCTTTACCTGACCGGCTACAGCCCCTTTCGGCGGGGCGATGGATACCCAGTTGACTCGGTCGGCGATCAACGTATTGGCCAGCAGATCGTCATCGTCTCCGACGACTACCGTATTGGTTTCGGGCCGTATATCCACCACATATACCGGATGTCCGGCGGCCAGACCGAGCCCCTTGCGCTGACCGATGGTATAAAAAGGGTATCCCCGATGCTCGCCCAGCACAGCACCTTTCGTGTTTACGATCGGACCGGGGCGAATCGGGTTTTCGATCCGGAGCAGCCCGTCCCCTTTTGCCGACACCTTGTCGGTATACTCCTCCAAAAACCGCCCGTAGTTTTCATCCTGAATAAAACATATCTCGTAGCTGTCCTTTTTGGCGGCGACACGGGGCGCCAGACGTTGGGCGATGCGTCTTGTTTCCTCTTTGGTCAGCCCCCCTACCGGATAGACGGTCTGCGCCAATTCCTCCTGCGAAAGCTCCCACAGCGCGTACGACTGATCCTTGCCGACGTCGAGACCGACCCGGAGTTGATAACGACCCGTTTCAGCTTCCTGCGTAATTCGGGCATAGTGTCCCGTGGCGACAAAGTCCGCACCGAGATGCCGCGCCCTGTCCATTAGAATGCCAAACTTGACCTCGCTGTTACACGCGACACACGGGTTGGGGGTGCGGCCTTCCAGATACTCCGAGACAAACCGGTCGATGACACCCTTTTTGAATTCTTCCCGAAAATCCACCACATAATACGGGATGCCAAGACGGTTTGCTACGACACGGGCGTCGTTTCGGTCGTCTATGGTGCAACATCCGTGCTCCCGATGTACGTTGCCTCCCGTCTGCGCGTAGTCCCACAAATGCATGGTGATACCGATCACCTCGCATCCGTGCTCCTGAAGCAGTGCCGCCGCCACCGAACTGTCCACTCCCCCGCTCATCGCCACGACCACCGTCGCCCCCGGTGGTGGAAGACGGTTGGGAACGGAAGGTTGAAGGGGGAAGGTTGAAGGAGGAAAAATACCTGTTTCGTGGGTCATTGGTTTTCTGCTCCTCGGCTCCTTTGCTCTTTCTCGCTGTACATCGCAAGACAGGCGCGCACCGCGTCGGCGGCAAGCACCGAACAGTGACGTTTGGTGGGTGGCAACCCGTTTAACACCGCTGCGATCGTGTCGTCTTCTATGGCCACCGCCTCTTCCAGCGCCTTGCCTGTCAGCCACACCGTCGCCATGCTCCCCGACGCCAAGGTGGCAGGGCATCCATAGGCGCGAAAACGAGCCTCGGTCACCCGATTTTCTGCAATTTTCACCTGTATGACCATCGAATTTCCATTGACCGGATTGCCCGCCTCGCCCGTCGCGTCCGCATCGGGCAAATCGCCGATGTTCCGGGGACGCTGAAAATGATCGAGAACGACGGAGGAGTACATGATCAGACACGCGCTACGGACGAGACGACACCCGGAGAAGATACGGAAACGGCTTTTGCGCCGCCTTTTCCCGATACATGACGGAGGTGGGTCACGATACCGGGAAGATGCGTCATAACATATTCCACGTCGGTCAAGGTGTTATCCCTGCCAAAGCTAAACCGGACCGAACCGAGCGCCGTATGCGGATCCACGCCAAGCGCCAACAGCACGTGTGACGGCTCTATGGAGCCGGACGAACACGCCGAACCCGTAGAAACGGCGATGCCCTTGAGGTCCAGACGCATGAGCAGCGATTCTCCTTCCACCCCCGGAAACGATACGTTGAGCGTTCCCGGAAGCCGTTCCGTGGGATGGCCGTTGACGACCGCATCGTTGATCTCTTCTCGTATCCTTTTTTCAAGCGTGTCGCGCAAATCCGCCAGATGTCGGTACTCGGCGGCCTGCTCGGTATGCGCTAACTCGGCGGCCCTGCCAAAACCTACGATGCCGGGTGTATTTTCCGTACCCGCGCGTCGGTTGTTTTCGTGGTGTCCTCCGTGCATCGACGGCTCGATACGGATACCCTTGCGCATGTAGATCGCTCCGGCTCCCTTGGGGCCGTATATCTTATGTGCCGAAAGCGATAACAAATCCACCTGCGCCTTTTCCACGTCGATAGGAATTTTTCCGGCAACCTGCACCGCGTCGGTATGAAAATACACACCGTGTCTACGGGCGATGGTCCCGATCTCGTCTATAGGCTGTATCGTGCCGATTTCGTTGTTGCCGCTCATCACGCTGACCAAGAGGGTGCGACCGGTAATCGCCCGCTCCACATCGCCCGGATCTACCATGCCGGAGGAATCGACCGGAAGATACGTTACCGAAAACCCCTGCCGTTCGAGAAACCGCGCGCTGTTTAGCACCGCCGAGTGTTCGATGACCGTAGTAACGATATGATCACCCAGATCCCGGTTAGCAAAAGCGACGCCCTTGAGCGCCAAATTGTCCGCTTCGGTTCCGCCACTTGTAAAAAAAACCTCCCCCGATCTTCCTCCGATCAGCGTCGCCGTCTGACTGCGCGCTTCTTCGATGGCGGCGTGCGCGTCCTGACCCAAACCGTGTACGCTGGAGGCGTTGCCAAACCGCTCCCGAAAAAACGGCAACATGGCGTCCAACACTTCCGCACGTACCGGTGTCGTTGCATTATGGTCGAGATAGATACGTCGCATCACTTTCACCTGCCGGGATACCCCGCCCGGCGCTCCGTGTTTGTCATACACCCTGTTTTTTCCGGTACAAACCCCATGCAAGATAGACGTAACTTATTGAAATGTCAACCCCGTAGGGCCAATCATGTAATACCGATTTGGGATTTTAGATTGCGGGCATGAAAGCCCTTCAATATGAGCGATCCGGTGATAGGATATATGGTTTTCGGAATCGCACCTGGTATACGCATGGCATGATGCGCTTCATGACCGAGTAGCTCATTCCGAATATTTTTTAAACAATCCGTGTCGCCAGTTCGTTCTACGGGTGAACAACAACATCGGGTTTTTATCGGTACATGGACAGGCTCATGACCATCGGCGAGTTGTATCCGGACGTCACGCCGGGCATGCTGGAGACCGGTCTTGATCATCTTGTAGCCAAACGTATCGTGTTGTGCCCGGGGGTGCTAAAAAACGTCCTCGCATCCAAATGCGAGGCAACGGCCCGTGTCGTATATTACGAAACGACGCTCTGGTTGATCGATAAAAGCCAGACGCTTAACGCCTCCCGGTTTGCCTTCCTGGAGGGGTAATGCCACGCTCTTCGTTGCCGGTTTGCTTACGGTAGCCCCGGACGTAGAACCGTGTCTGCTGTTCGACCGGCTGTCGCGGGTCCACAACGTAGGCGAAATCGTCTGTACGCAGGAACAGATGGGGGCGTTATAGGCCCGTCTCGGACTCGACGAAGGCCAGTTTCGGACGCCGGAAGGCAAAGACAAAGAGGAGGAGGAAGAAAGCGCTCCCGGAGCTATTGGGAACGTAGGATATCTGAAGTTGTAACCGGCGGTCGCTCAAGAGCAACTACAGGCGTCAATTCTCGGTAGGGCAACCCGTGGCTTTTGCGGTATTCCCAGCGCAGACGGTGTTGTTCGCGGTCCGTAGAAATAAAATCCCAGGGTAGCGAGGATCGTTGGGACATATCTCCGAGATAGAACCCCATGTCCAGCCCGATCTCGGCGGCGGCGGCTTTCCAGTCGCCGTCGCGACGGACGGTTTCCACGAGAAATGCGCTGAGTTCGCGTCCCCCGCGGGACAAAACCGCCTCGAAATAGGCGGATTTCAAACTCTCGTGTTTTACCGTCACACCCGGTGTACGACGTAGTGCGCTCGTGATGCGGTCCAGTTTTCTTTTTATTTCGCCCGGTTTGGCCATCGGACTCCACTGAAAGGGCGTTAGCGCCTTGGGGACAAACGGGTTGATGCTGAGCCGGAGTCGTCCGCCCGGCAACCCTTCGGCACGCTGGAGGTTCGACAATCGGCGTGTCATGTCGATGAGTTCTTCGATATCCTCGTCGGTTTCCGTAGGCAACCCTACCATGTAATACAGCTTCAGATTTTGAATCCCCCGCGACAAAATACGTTGCGCGCCCGTCAAAATCGCCTCGGAAGACATAGGCTTGTTGATCGCCTTGCGCAGTCGTTCCGACCCGGCCTCCGGCGCAATGGTCATGGTTCGCAATCCCGTCTTGAGCATCAGGTCGAGCAGGCTGTCGGGAATGAGGTCCACCCGGACCGAAGAGACGCCTACCCGCATGCCCAGCGCATCCAGCCCAGCGCACAACTCGTTTAGATACGGATAGTCGCACATTGCCGAACTGACCAGTCCTACGCTCCGAATGCCCGGATGACCGTCGCGGACCAGCCGCTCGTTCTCCGACCGAATGACACTCAGAATAGTTTCCGGCGTATGGGCGCGAAATTTGGGATACACGTAGCTGACCGCGCAAAACCGGCATCGGCGGGGGCATCCACGCGATATCTCGATGAGCAGGGTCTCGCCAAATTCGGTGTCGGGCGTGAGAATCCCGGAATACGCAGGATAATCCTCGAACCGGGCTACCTGCTGTTTTTCGATCTGATCGGATGTCGGTTCGTTGTGGTCGTCTCCGTTAAAAATCCGGTGGGCGGGCACATAGATACCCCGCATATCGGCGGCGCGTTCAAGATGCGCGGACCGGAGTGTTTTACGATCCTCTATATACCGGTCGATATACCGGTAGGAAGCCTCCTCGCCATCCCCCACGATCATGATATCCGCAAAATCCGCCAGCGGTTCGGGATTGATATAGGTTACAGCCCCCCCGATCAGCACGATCGGATCGTAGTGTGTGCGATCCTGGGCAAACAGGGGGATGCGCGCAAGTTCGAGGATACGGATCAGATTGGGATAGTCGTTTTCAAACGATATGGAAAACGCCACGATATCGCACTGGGCCAGTGGAATGCCGGATTCGTAGGTAAAAAGCGGTGTTCGGGAGCGGATCAGATCTTGTGCGTCTTCCGGGTCCGGCAGAAAAGCCCGTTCGCAGACCACGTCCGACCGGGCGTTCAAATGACGGTAGATCGTCTGAAATCCGAGATTGGACATGCCGACATAATAGGTATTGGGAAATACGAGCGCGATGCGGACGGAACGGGGGTGCGCCGGTTTGATTATGGTCCCGCGTTCGCGTTCGAGCGTCCGGGCGATGGAATGGGCAATAGGCATAGAAAAAAATTATGTAGGGGCGGGTTTCAAACCCGCCCACATGTACCGAAGAAACCGTAAAACCTATAGGGGTTAGGCATAGAAAAAATTATGTAAGGGCGGGTTTCAAACCCGCCCACATGTACCGCTTATAAGGTTTTTCCACGGAAACATCCTGCAAGATAAGGAGATACGGGGAGATTGTCAACAAAACGTTGGGTTTGAAAAAAAAGGGCACGGAAAATCCGCGCCCTTGTGCAAAAGTACATGGCATGAAACGGTGTCGATCAGCCGCCCGCGGCTTCGGCGGATTTATGGTCTCGCACCTGGAATTCCGTTTCCAGCCGGTCGAGTTTTTCCATGATGCCGGTGTATTCGAGTTCATTTAGCCCTAACATGGCCGCGCCGGAGAAACCCTGACGCCGAATTTCGATGGCTTTTTGCGATACGTGATCGCGGATATGATCCCAGAACGGATGCGCAAAAGCGTCGGCAGGCGAGGTCAGTCGGCCGTTTTGGACACAGAAGGCCGAGGCGGAGACCACAGGAGGCCCATCGAAAAACGAGGTGGTAGAATTTCTCGGAACCGGCATAAGCGGACCGACGTGACTACCGCGCATAAACCCGGCGACGTAATGTCCTATGGAGAAGGGGGCGAGCATCTCACCTGTGGCCGGAAACTGGTTTTGGGTGCGGACCAGCATCACGGGATCGTCCTTTCCCGTGTATTTGCCCGCGATGTTGTGGAGCCGTGAAGTAGAAACAGCGGCGGCCTGCTCGCCGGTGGTGCGCGAGTAGATGCCTTCGATTACAAACCGTTGGTTGTCGCGGAGCAACGCCGCAATGTCGTACAGGTCGTCGGGCGCGTTGAGTTCGATGACCCGGTCGCCTTCGGTATGATTGACATCCATGATCACAAATCTGAACCCATCCTTCATTTTGGGCGAGAGCATCAATCCGGGGCAGTACATCGGGTCGGCAAAAGCCAGATAGAGCGGGAGGTTATAGGCTCCGGGATCGGTCTTGTCCGCCGCAAACATAAGAAACGGTTCGTTGGGACGCTCCTCGAACTCCATCTCGGCCACCGCAGGTCCCATGCCTCTGACATTTCCGGAGAACGAGTCCTTGAGGAGATCCTGTCCTGCTCCGTACAACCCTTGCTGTTTAGCGATCTGTGTACCGGTGGTAAAGGCGTCCCACGCCATTTTATGGACCTTTTCGTCGTCCACCCCGCGGGTATGGGTACACAAAATAGCGATGTCGTCTCCCGTTGAACTGATATTGAAGTCTATGACAAAGTCTTTTCCGTGGACGGCCACATGGTTTCGTACGGCTTCGACCAGCTCGGGGCTGGGAGCGATATGGCCTCCTATGGCCCCGATATCGGCTTTAATGATGCTCAAGGTAGTTCGCATGGACACAGGTCTATCCTCCCGACTGAAGGTTTGCTTTATGCAACCGCCTTCCGGCGGGATGTACCACTTTAGTGGACGTATGTTGCGGGTATTTGAGCCAGTTCCTGCATCCTATCGACCAAATCTCGGTACGATTTTACCCCAGAGGCGCTAAAAAAGGCGTGCCCCGTGTTGCCGTAGTGCACCAGCTCGAGCACTTCGTCCACCTCGTCCGGGTCGGCGTCTGATGCGAGAAAACCGGGCATCGCGCGTTCCTTGAGTTCATAGCGAGTAACAAACCGTTCGATCAGGAACGAGTTGACGGTCAGACCGTTGCAGACTTCACACATGGGTTGCCTCCTCGGTTTGTGAGATAAAATCGGGGGTTTTCACGCCGGCGAGCCGCTCAACGAGAGCGACCAACCGGTTGGAGAACCCCCATTCGTTATCATACCAGCCTGCGAGGGTATAAAATCCATCTCCGCAGGCGGTAGTGAGCGGCAAATCCACAATGACCGAATGCGGATCGCCTTTGAAATCGATGGACACCAACTGCCGACTGGTTACGCCGAGTACGCCGGCAAGAGCACCACAGGCCGCATCTACAAACACCCCATTGATCTCTTCGACATCCGGTCTTCGGCTTAACCGGACGGTCAGGTCTATGTTGGACACCGTCCGCGTCGGCACCCGGTAGGCCATGCCGTTTACTCTGCCGTCCAAATGTGGAAGGATACGCCGGATGGACGACGAAGCACCGGTGGAGGCAGGTATGATAGACTCCATGGCCGCGCGGGCGCGCCGCAGATCTCGGTCGGCGTTGTCCAAAAGATGTTGCGAGTCGGTCAACGAATGGATGGTACGAAATGAACAGAAGACGACTCCAAAGGCATCGTCGAGTGTTTTCAGGACCGGAATCAACGCATGGGTGGTACAACTGGCATTCGAAACCACTGGAAATCGGGTTGTATCGAGAAGACCGTCGTTGACGCCCATCACAATCGAGGGGATGGAAGACTCCTCCGGGGGACAGCATACCACCACATGACGCACGTTGCCCCGCAGATGAGGCGACAGCGACGCTGTATCCGTGAACTTGCCCGTGGCATCGACGACGATCTCGACTTCGTGTTGCCCCCACGGAATGGACCCCGGAGACGACTCCTGATAAATGGCGATGGTTTCGCCTTTTACAAAAAAACTTTTTTCGTTTTCTATTACGTTTTCATTCAATGTTCCGTATACCGAGTCGTACTGAAGAAGATGGGCAAGCGCACCTGCCTCAGATCGGCTGTTTATCGCTACAACATTTATATATGGGTTTTTAAGAGCTATTCTGTGAAATGATCGACCGATGCGGCCATATCCGTTTATGCCTACGGGTATGATTTTTTCTGACATCGAGTCCATCCTTTTGTATGTAAATGTGTTTCTTTTTTATTGCGTTGTCACGCCAAACAAATACAAACGTATATTTTTTTCAACCCTAAATATCGACTAACAAAATGAAATGTCAAGAGAAAAATAAACTACATGACACAAATATCGCCAAGTATCGCTGGAAATACTGTGATTATCGTCACGTTTTTCGCTTTTATTTGGTGATTTGGATCACTTTTCGAGAAAAATTCTTCCCCAAGACGGTTTTTTCTTATGTTTTTTGTTTTCGATGTGATGCAGATCACAAGGAAAATGGAAACAAAAAACATTCGACATAAAAGTTTTTCGTGAAAAAGACAATGAGAAGGAAACCGTTCGATCGATGGGTTTTGGAAAACGGGTTTCTATCCGGTCTCTTGACATTTGTTTCGGAATGGTTAGATTGGGTAGGGGAGGTTTGTATGCCGAAAGGGGACAAGGAGAAGCGGATTCCGGCCATTCTCATGCGTCTGCTGAAGGACGGGCGAGTCAGCACACACGATCTGAGCGCCGGATTCAACGTGACCGAGGTGGCGATTCGCGGTGACTTTGAAGAGGTTATCGAACTGCTTCGACTCCGTGGTCTTCACGTCCACCGTTTCTATGGCGGCATCGAACTAGAGCAACAGAGCATTCAGCCGTATCGGGGTTTCTATGAAACGCAAAGCAAAGCGGAGACCGATGCGGCGCACCTGTTGAGCGAATACGTCGTCCGTAATTTTGTCAAATGGGACGACTCGCTGCTACTTGACACGGGCAGAACCCTCGACGCCGTCGCCTATCAGATTGCGGCGCAACAGAAGTCGGGGCTTCGCATCATGACCAACAGCTTTACCCCCAACGTACTGGGCCTATACGCGCAGGGGGGGATCGAAATGGTTCAGCTTGGGGGAACCCCCCTCATGCGCACCTTTTGCTATGTCAAATGCCCCGGTGGGGACGAATTTTATCAGCCCTACTGGAGCGGCCCGTTCAAGGCGGTCATGACCGGATCGGGTTTTCAGACCGACTCAGGGTTGCTGGTAAACCACCCCGATATCATCGACATGAAACGCCGTTTTATCAAAGCGGCATCCGAAGTGATACTCATTCTTAGCCACGACCGGTTTCAAAAAACCGCGCGCGATACCGTCACTTTCTGCGGGTTGAAACCCGATCCATGGCTGGTTGAGTACGCCGCGCAGCATCGCACGCCCGGCGTCGGGCAGGATCGAGAAGCCGTCCCCCTTACGATCGTGACGGACCTTCCTCCCGGTAAACACCCGGAAGATATTCCACTGTCCCGTCACATACCTTGCCAGACCGACGGGAAAATATGTCTATTCAAAACCCGTCTGCCTCTTGTCGCCTGACCCCCAAGCGGGCAGACTTTCTTTTTCGGGAACCTTCTGCCGCTTTGCATCGTATGGGAGAGAGACTAAGCAAATACGGCAGACGATTCGGGCGTTTTCACCGGGGTGGTTGATGATCTGTGGTAGAAAGATAAAAATAGCCCTTTTTCTTGGCTGTCTGGCGACCGTACCGATGTTTCAGCCGCCATTGGCCCAGGCCCAGCAGGTTAAACCCGTCTTCCAGATTTATCTGGAGACGCTTCCGCTGAGACAGCAGGAAGAAATGCGCGGATTCGGGCGCAAGCTCACCGACTATGTCGAAGGGTGGGATTGGCTCGACGAAGACCTCCCCGAACCCGTCGTTTTTCAATTGGAAGCCTTTTTGGCGTTTATCGGGAGTACCGTAAAAACACAGTACGGATCCAAACTTACCGTATCCAACGGGCTGGACGTCAAATTTCTCGACCGTTGGTGGTTTTTCGAGTTCGAACAGGACGACGTGCTCAAACACGACGACCGTCAGTTTCATCCTCTGACATGGCTGATCGACTATTACGCACATCTGTTGATCGGATACGAACTCGACAAATACGACGAATTCGGCGGAGACGGCCATTTTCGCAGGGCGCAACAGATCGCCATGGACGCCCGGTTTAGTCAGGACTATCAAAAGGGGTGGGACGAGCGTCTTGAAGTGGTGGAAGGGGTACGAAACGAGGTATACAGACCGTTTCGGCGTCTCAGATGGCTGTTTTATCGGGGTGTCGGTCTCTACCGACAGAAAAACGACAAAGAGGCACGGCTTCTGTGCCGTCAGGCAGTCGATATTCTATCTATGCTGTACGACCAAAACGCCAGAGACGAACGCATCAAAGAATTTATGGCGGCTCATTATCTCCAGTTTGCCGACGTATTCAAAACCGAAACGTCTCCTGAGGTATATCGGATTCTTCTACGGATCGACCCAGAGCACAAGACAACCTACATGGAGTACATGAGCAAACTGGAAAACCCGTAATGGGCGGATTCCTTCTATGCAACGCGATGATGCTCCGACCAGGCGAAAACAGCTCAATTCGGGCTTTACCACACTGGAACTGCTGATCACCGTGCTGATTGTCGGCATTCTCGCTTCGATTTCGATTCCCATCTATCGGGATGTCATTCAACAGGCCTATATCGCCGAAGCAGACGCCGGGCTGGGTATGATCCGCACAACCCTGCGCGCGCGTCTCATGCACTCGGTCAATACCGACTGGAACGACTTGGCCGGTCGATACACCGCCGGGCTTTTACTCCGAGTCACCGACATTTCGGAACTGAACCTCCAACCCGGCGATTTTGGGGGAAAATATTTTGATCACAACGCATACCGCATGACTGAACTGACCGGGACCACCTTTACGGTACAGGTAATCGGTGACAGCAGTTCGGCGCAAAGCGCCGTTAATGTGCGCACGCTCGTCCGTCAGATCGACCAGGCGGGGAATCTTACGACAGTAGAATAAGAAGAAGGCCGGACCAAGGAGACTATGAGGAAATACTTCGTATCGGGATGGGCAGTAGGCGTTATGCTCGTATGCATGTACGCGGATACCGGTTTTGCCCAAACGACAGCAGCAAGACCTGTACTCTGGCGTCAGATAGCCCCCGCCTCCGCTACCACACAACAGGTTTTTCTCAATCGTTCGCCCCAGTTTACCCTGTTTACCGACGGTCTTATCGTTTTCCGTGACGATACGTCCCAAACCCCGTATCGTCAGATTCGGTTGTCCCAGAGCGAAGTAAGCGCGCTTCTGGTCCGCTGGGCCGGCGAATTCGGTCTGCCCGGGCTGACAACGAATCGTCTCAAGCGAGAGACCCCGTACATCGAAAGCGTACAAAAAGAACTAAAAAACGATCCCTCCAAGGTGTCGATCTGGATCGGCATTCACAATCCGCCCAGTCTGCACACTTATCCCCTCGCCCTGCTCGAAGCCCGGTCGGGCAACACCAAACTCGGTCCGGGCTGGGACGCTCTGTATCGACTGCAACGCTATCTCTCGACTTTTACGGATCCCCGGGCCGAGCCGTTTGTTCCCGAACGCATTGAAATCTCCGTTCAAGAACTCCCACCCCACCTGTCCGGCTCCGCCGCCCTTGCAAAAGAATGGCCAATTCCCGGAGTGCGTCTACCCGATGTCAAAGGAACGCGAAAACAGGGGTTTCGCACGCTGACCGGAGAAACCGCCCGACAGGCGTACACCCTTTTGAGACAGACCGAAGTCGTAAAGTCCGGCAATGGCGTCTATCTGGTCTGGGCGCGTCCGCTGCTTCTGCCCTGAACCCTGAACATAGCCCAAATCGGTATTACTTTCCGATCCCCGACAGCGGGTTCAGGCTTCGAAACGACGACGACCAGTTTTCTACGACGGTGACGGTAGAAACCGTCGTAAACGCGGTGTCGCGCACAAAAAGAAAACGCTGCCCGTCCCCAACCGGATCGTAGATCGGCTCCAGCGGATCGTCGGGTGCGTGTTCCATCTGAAACAGCGTCGCCACCGAAGAGACCGTCAGCTTGGGCCGGGTTCGCAGTTTGGCCGCCATAAACCAGTCCTGACGAAAAAAAAACAGTTCCTCGCTACCTCTGCTCCACCGCGGTTGTATGCCCCCGCCGGAAGACAGTTGTATTCTCTGTTTGCCATCCGGAAAGGAAATGACGTATATCTCCCATTCGCCGCTTTCGTTGGATTGATACGCCAGATAGCGTCCATCCGGAGAAAACCGAGGCTGCGCCTCGTCGTGCGGTGTTTGGGTAAGCCGGATCGGCGTTCGCCCCGGCTGGTTAAAGGGAATATACCACAGGTCGAGCGTACCGTCCGTCTCGTCGAGCCCCTGATACGCCATATACGCGCCATCGTGCGACCAAGCCGGGGCCATGTCCATGTCGTCCGTCGCTCCCTTTACGACCGTTTCGCGCTCTTCGGCGCCGTCCATCGCCATGACGACGATACGTGCGCCCTCGCCCTGCTCGGTCATAAAAGCGATCCGCTCACCCGATCCCGACCATACCGGATGGCTCTCCCGGTAATCGTCGAAGGTAAGCCGCGAACGGCTTCCATCCGCCACACGGTACAGCCAGACATCCCAAAGGTTGCGATCCTGTCCCGCCACTGCCACTGCGTCGCCGACAGGCGATAGCGCAGGAGCCGCCAGCTTTTCCTGCGGCGTGCCAAAAACGCCTATCAACTCTCCGTTGCGTCCGATCCAGACAAGCTCCTGCTGATGCTTGCCGGCGGAAGCGCTGTAAATCACCTTGTTGCCGGAAGAAACGCTGGGCCAACTCCCGTCCTCGGTAACGGCAAAAGGCTCTCCCTTCACTTCCAGTCGTTCAGGCGAAAAGGAAAGCGCCCATATCCGCTGTCTGCCCCGGTTCATCCGGTTAAACAAAAGATGTCCGGACGGCGCGTACACCGGTCCTGTGACCATGTCCCCGGGAACCGCCGCATACACTTGCCTCCGCTCTCCATTTTCCAGTAGGGCGTCAAGTGTCCACGAACCGTTTTTTTTCCATACCGAAAACAGACACGTTTTGCCGTCGGGAAGAATATGCGGCGCGTAATATCCCGCATCTTCGCTTCCTTCGGCGGCAAGCGAGAGAAAAGGCTGGGGAGCCTCTCCGGGTTTTTTTACCAGATAAAGCCCAGACGGCCCTTGGCTAAACAAGATGGAGCCGTCCTTTCGCCATGTCGCGCCGCCGTATAGCCCCGGGGTAGGAAGACGACAAAGCGATACCGCCGTGTTGCGTTGCACCGACAGTGCGTTCAGCGTGCTGGACGCGGCGTTGAAATACCCCACAATATCGCTTTCCGGGGACCAGAACGGAAGCGCTGCGCCCTCGCTGTTGGGTACCATGCGCGGAGTAAGATCTTCCATGGGGCGCAACCACAGCCGCCCATCCGCCACATAGGCGATGGTCCTTCCGTCGGGAGAGATGGCCGCCGCATGCGTAAGCGGAACCTGACCGGGGATAAGCAACTGGAACTTGCGTACCGGAGACAGTACCGTCTTTTGCAAAAAAGTAATCAGCCCCAGCGTACCGACAACCCCGACGCCAAGCGCGACACACGCCGTAAGGACAAGCGGCCAGCGTTTTTGGCCCGATTTTCTTGACGAAAGAGACATACACGACTCCGGGCAAAGACCGGTCACCGGATAAAACGTTGTCCGCGGGAGTTTGCCGTCCTCCCGGCTTTACCGAAGCGACGGGCTATGAATTGCGGCTAGCCAGCGCCCTGACTCGCTCCGCCACCGTATCTGTGGTCAACCCGAAATGCGCGTAAATGGTCTTGTACGGGGCCGACCCGCCAAACCGGTCTACGCCTATCCGGTCGCCTTGAGTACCCGTATACCGCTCCCATCCCAAGGTGATGCCGGACTCTATCGACAGACGAGCCGTCACCGAAGCGGGAAGAACCGCCTCTCGATACGCCGCCGACTGCGTTTCGAACAGTTCCCATGACGGCATGCTGACGACTCGAACCGCCATGCCCTCGCCGACAAGTTTTTCCGCCGCGCCGACGGCGATATGCGTTTCTGAACCGGAAGCGATCAGTATGACATCCGGTTTCCCGCCCGGCGCATCGAGCAAGACGTACGCACCCCGGAGCAACCCTTCCGCCGACGCATATTTTATCCGATCCAAAATGGGCAGTTTCTGACGGGTAAGCAAAAGCGCCGTAGGCGTCCTGCGGTTTTCCAGCGCGGCACGCCAAGCGTACGCCGTTTCGTTGGCGTCCGCCGGTCGTATGACCGTCAGATGCGGAATAGCTCGCAACGCCATATAATGCTCTACGGCTTGATGGGTAGGGCCGTCCTCTCCAAGCCCGATGCCGTCATGCGTAAACACATAGATCGGAGCGATCTCCATAAGCGCGGCAAGACGGATCGACGGGCGCATATAGTCGGAAAAGATAAGAAACGTCGCGCCGTAGGCGATCACGCCGCCATGTACCATCATACCGTTGAGGATGGCTCCCATACCGTGTTCGCGTACCCCGAAATGCAGATTGCGTCCGTGATAGCTGTCCTTTTGGAAATCGGGCAGTCCTTTGAGCAGCGTATTGGTCGAGGGCGCAAGGTCCGCGGAGCCACCCAGCAGATTGGGAATCGCCCCGGCCAGGGCGTTGAGCGTCGTTCCGGACGCCTGCCGCGTCGCCATGTCCCCTTGATCGGGCGTAAATAAAGGCAGATGCGTCTGCCAACCGGTCGGCAGTTCGCCTTGCGTCGTCTGACGCCATGCGTCTTTGAGATCGGGGCAGGCTACAAGAAACGCCTCTTCCTTGCGTTGCCACGCCGCCTCCTGTTCCGCTCCGACCGCAATCGTCTCGGCAAACCGGGTCTTTACTTCATCCGGAATATAAAACATGGGGTCCTGCGGCCATCCCAAGTTGTCTTTGGTCGCCCGGAGTTCTTCGTGACCCAGCGCCTCGCCGTGTACCTTCGCGGTTCCGGCGCGGTTAGGACTCCCATATCCTATGGTAGTACGGCACATGATCAGCGAGGGTTTGTTCTTTACACGCTGTGCCGCAGTTATCGCTCCCTCGATGGCCCCCATGTCATTGCCGTCCAGCACCCGTTGCACATGCCAGCCATAAGCGTCGAACCGAAGCCCCACGCTCTCGGTAAACGCCAGCGCTGTATCTCCTTCGATAGAGATGTGGTTATCGGTGTAAAGTACGATCAACTTGCCCAGCCCGAGATGGCCCGCTAATGAACACGCTTCCGAGGCCACACCTTCCATGAGATCGCCGTCGCTGGCGATGGCATACGTGTAATGATCGACAACGGTATGTCCGGGACGGTTGAAGCGGCTCGCCAGATGCGCTTCGGTCATGGCCATGCCCACGGCGTTAGAGATGCCCTGCCCCAGCGGGCCGGTCGTCGTCTCGACACCGGGTGTAAGTCCATATTCCGGATGTCCCGGTGTCAGGCTGCCCCATTGTCGGAAATTTTTCAGTTCGTCGAGCGACAGGTCGTATCCGCTCAAGTGCAACATGCTATACAGCAACATGGAGCCATGACCGGCGGACAAAACAAAACGATCACGGTCAAACCATGCCGGATTTTTAGGGTTGTACCGCATGGTCTTTGTCCACAGCACATAGGCTATGGGAGCGGCTTCCATAGGCAGTCCGGGATGACCGGAATCGGCCTTTTCCACCGCATCGGCGGAAAGCATTCGGATGGTGTTGACACAAAGTCGATCCAGTTCGGGGGAGGTAACCATGAGCCATCTCCTTGTTGAGAGCCTCTACACGATCAAAGTATCATACAATGTCTGTTGACGCGCCATCGCCTCTTTGTACCGAGCGTGACGCCGCGCATCCGGCTCGTAGGTCGCCCCGATGGCGATGGGGGCGTCGGCAAGATCGGACAGCGCCCCCATCGCTTCGCCGGCCAGCAGCGCCGCTCCCCGACTCGATGCTTCCAGGGCCGAGGAAGCCGTGACAGGTCGCCCGATCACATCCGCCATCATCTGCATCCAAGCGGGTGATTCCAACAGTCCTCCACCGGAAGCGACGATTCGGTGGATATCCGGATACACCGTTTCGAGTCGTTTATAAATCGACTCAAAACAGTACGAGGTGGCTTCGAGCGTAGCACGCAACAAGTCTTCGGGACGGGTATGAAGCGTCATACCGGTTATGGTGGCGCGTGCTGCGGCGTGCCATCTGGGACTGCGTTCCCCGGCCCAGAAGGGGAGAACGGTAAGCCCGTGCCCGTCTGGTTCGCCTGCGCCGAGCGCCCGCTCGATGTCGGTCTGTATGCCGAGCCGAAGCGTTTCGCGCATCCACGCATAGACGTTGCCGCCGTTGCTCAGCGCTCCGCCCAGCAGGGTGCGCCGGCCATCCGCCCGGTAACACCACAGCCCGTGCGGAATGGAAGACGGCGTATCACCCATCACGCGCATCGCGCCCGACGTACCCACCATGAGGGCAAGACGGTCCGGATTTACGCATCCGCTGCCGACATTGCTACACACGCCGTCGCCGACAGCGGGAAACCAAGGGATGTCCCGCAGGACGAGCCAGCGGGCGGCAAAAGAATCCGAAAGCCCGACAAAGCGAGCGTCGGAAATCGGCGAAAGCTGATGTTCGCGTACCGGAAGCACCGACAGCGTTTTTTCGTCCCATCTGCATCTGCCCACGTCAAGCAGACCGGTTCCCGACGCCATGGACAAACTGCAAGCCGTGTGTCCGAAATAACGAAGAAACAGGTATTCGCCAAACGACATCCACCGTTCGGCCTTGCAAAACGCTTCGGGGTGCGTCCGGGACAGCCAGAGGAGTTTGGCAGGCAGGTAGCTCGGATGAATCATACAGCCAGTACGAGCGTGCGTTTCCGTCTCGTCCAACAAGCTCTTTAGTTCCGGGATGACCCCCCCGGGCCGCGTGTCGGCCCAACTGATCAGAGGCGTCACCGCGATCCCGTCCATGCCGACACCCACGACGTTGTGCCAGAAGGTGCACACGCCTACCGCGCTGATCCGAGGGACAGACATCTCGAAAAGCCGGTCCAATGTCGTCGAAACAATCTCCGTCAACCGGTCCGCGTCGATACATACACCGCCGTCCTGCGTGGTGTCCATTTCGCAGGGTGTCCGAACCGCCGCGTCTGTGGCACGCCCGACTGCGTCGTACACGATAGCGCGCACCGACGACGTGCCGACGTCTATAGATAGAATGTGCGTGGTTTCGGGCATGAAGAAAATATCACTATGCAACGGATACAAGCCTTGAGGTGGTTGCGAAAATGCGAGGTCAGTATACCGCTCGAAGGTGGATTACTCAAGAGAAAACACGACCCTCCAAAGCATGGTTTTTGAAGGAAACACATTGACAAGGCTTCCGAATAACCGTATATCCTCACGGTTTTGCGTTGTATTTATCCATCACTAAAGTGAAATGAGAGGAATCATAATGGGCAATCGAACCGTTCTCGAAGAAACGGCGCAACACATGGTCGCGCCGGGTAAAGGTATTCTCGCCGCCGACGAAAGCTCGGGAACCATCAAGAAACGGTTTGACGGCATCGGGCTGGAATCTACCGAAGCAAATCGCCGGGCCTATCGTCATTTGCTGTTTACCACACCGGAGATCGAGTCGTTTATCAGCGGTGTTATTCTTTATGACGAAACATTGCGGCAGAAAGCGCTGGACGTCGCCGAAACGCCATTTTCCGTCTTGCTGGCGAACAAGGGCATCCTCCCTGGTATCAAAGTGGATACCGGCGCAAAACCCTTGGCGGGATTTCCGGGTGAACTGATTACCGAAGGACTGGACGGTCTGCGGAAACGGCTTGCCGAATACCGGGAGTTGGGCGCGCGTTTTGCCAAATGGCGCGCGGTCATCACCATCGGCCAGCGCATTCCGTCTGCCGCCTGCATCGACACCAACGCGCACGCGCTGGCCCGTTACGCCGCGCTGTGTCAAGAGGCGGACATCGTGCCTATCGTCGAACCGGAAGTGCTTATGGACGGCGCTCACGATATCGATGTCTGCGATACTGTAACGGAGAACACGCTCAAACGGGTATTTTTTGCTCTGCACGAACACCGGGTGTATCTCGAAGGTATCGTACTCAAGCCGAGCATGGTGTTGTCGGGATCGACGTGTCCCGTAGAGGCTGGCGTGGAAGAGGTGGCGAAGCGGACGATCAATAATTTTCTTCGCAACGTGCCTGCGGCCGTACCGGGCATCGCATTTTTGTCGGGCGGTCAGAGTTCGGAGCGGGCTACCGCGCATCTCAACGCCATGAATGCGCTGTTTCCGCATCTGCCGTGGCAGGTGAGTTTTTCTTACGGCCGCGCGCTTCAGGAAGCCCCGCTTGCAGCATGGCGTGGCGACCCGGCCCACACAACGTCGGCACAGAAGGCGTTTCATCACCGGGCGCTGTGCAACGGCGCGGCAAGGAACGGCAAGTATACCGAGGCTATGGAACGTGCGGCGTAGGACGACCGATCTCATATTCGGGGTGCGACCGCATTTCGAGTGCGGCGTGGCAGAAAAACGGATACACACTCCACTCGACACAGCCGATCAGATCGGGTTTTCCGTCGCCGTTGAGGTCCGCGCCCCAGGCGTTGGGTCCGTGGATGGTAAAGGCAAGCGGTTTTCCGTAACAGGCAAACTCGCGCGGCGCTGCAAATAGGGGCCATCCACGGGTTTCGACATTTCTTAGCAGATAAATCCTCCCCGTTCCCGCCGTGTTGTAGATCAGGTCCGTCAGTCCGTCGCCATCCCAGTCCACCGCGCGGAACGACTCGGTCCAGTGTTTCTGACGGTCTACGATCGAGTCGTCGATCATACGACCGTCCTCCAACCGCACATAGCCTTGTTTTCTGAGTCTGCGTCTACCCGACCCGTCGCGGTACTGGACAAACAGCGCCACCCTGCGGGTTTCGTCGTGTGTAATAAAATCCATTAGCCCGTCGCCGTTCCAGTCGGCAAACGCCGCGCCGGTGCGCCAGTAAAACGGACAAGACGGGTCGGACGGATACGGCTGGTTGGGCAGACTGGTGTCGTCTGCCAGCCGGCCCGTGGCGGCGCGGGCTTCGAATGAGTCGGGGTAGCCATCCACTTCCAGATACTGCATGGGACCGAATGACGGCGCACCCGGCGTTCCGGTATTTCGGTACCAGACGATCCGATTGGTTTCGTTGGGCAGTATCAAATCGGGTAGCCCGTCGCCGTCCCAATCCACAAAGACGGGATACGGATACCCCATGTTGTGCCAGTTTTGGCTGGACAGAATATCGTCGCGCAGAATCCGGATGGCCTGCCCCTCGGAAAAGATCGGCGCGGGTTCGCGATAGGCCGGACGCGCGTTGGTGCCGTCGTTTATGACGATGCGAGGCCAACCGTACCCACCGCCGATCAAAAGATCGGTTACGCCGTCGCCGTTCCAGTCGCACGCACACGGCCATGCCTGATCGCTGGCCGCAAGCGGTGACGAAACGGAGGCGGCCATGCCGGCGTACCGCCAGACGGGCTTGCCCCCCTCATAGCCGGTCAGTTCGACAAACGAAACGTTTTGATAAGCGTTGTGCTGAATCAGCAGACCGCGCCGAGTTCCGTCTTCGACGGCACGGATCAATGTCGGAGAAGATAAGTCGATTCCCTCCAGCGCCATTTCCGGGCCGAAAACCGGTGGATCGCCCCCTTCGTTGCGCCGCCACATCAGCCGCTGTTCACAGTGGGTTCCTACGAAATAGACTGCATCGCGCCGTCCGTTTCCCGAAAGATCGAGAAACGCGGGTGAATATCCGACCGGCAGTTCCACCGCCGGCGCCGGCTCGAACGGCCACCCCAAAACGTTTGTATTCCGTATATACTGACGGTTGACCACAAGGTCCGGAACGCCGTCCTGATTTAAATCGACGATACAAAGCCCTTCGTTGAGACCAACCGTGACCGGAACGCTTCGATCCCGCACAAAGACGGGCATGCCACTGGGTTCGCGCCGCCCTGTGTTCAAAAAAAATGTCACCTCGGTGGACGATGCTTTTGCAAACACCACATCGACCTGTTCGTCACCGTTTACATCGGCAAAGTCCGCCTCGACATACACCCCTTCGAACGATTTCAGATCGTTCGAATCCGTCGTATCGACATAATGAAGACGGATCAGATCGCCTAAGATAAAATCTTCGTGTTTCCGGTACGGGGATAGCAAAGGAGACCGCTGACCGGATCGCCGGGACGATAGTAGTAGTTCCAGCATCCGACCAGATCGGTGCGTCCGTCTCCGGTGAGGTCGATAAGCTGCATCGAATAGGCGATCATGACGGGACGTGGCACGTCGGCGTTGTAGCGGATCAGGTCACCCGTGCCGATCAGGGGCGTATATACCTGTGGAATCAACGGAGGACGCTGAGGGGTCGTCCGAAACCGGATTTCATAGCGGGTGTGCGCCGGGTTTTCGATCACCCATTCGACACGCCCGGAGTCTGCGTACGCAAAATCCTCCGCCCGGGCATGAGGGATGGTCCGCCCGTCGGTCAGATCGATCACTGCGATCGAGTTGGGATCAAACCGACCCGGCAACCCGGCCTCGGCGATCAACCGTCCAAAATCGATCGCCGGAGATACCGGGATATGACCGAGATCGCCGGGCAGCGGCGAGGTGATGGTAAGGGGAATGGCGTAGCACATATCTCATTTCTTCTCTTCTTTCACCCGAATGGCGGTCCAGTCTACGGAAAACTGTCCCATGTCCATCTTGCCCTTGAGCGTATCCGCGACCACCATGGCGGTGTAGGCGACGTTCATGGTTCCGCGTGGCGTTTCGCGAGTGACGGTAAATTTGAGTTCGTTGCCCTTTACCGTCGCCTGTACGGGGGTTTCCATGCTCATGCCACCGCCCCCACCACCGCCGCCCCGGTTGCCGGCCAGCGTCCCTTTGGCGGTTTCGCCGGTCTGCTCGAGTTTGAGCGTCGCTTCCATCGGTCCCATCCGGCCTTCCCACTTCATTTTCCACATACCGGCGACATTGGCCGGGGCCGGAGCGGGAGCCGCAGCGGGTTTGTCCTGCGTCCGACCCGGCATGGTCAGTCCGAGCACAGCCGCGCATAACGTCAAGGCTGTAAGAGTGCGTTTCATGAAAATCTCCTTTAAAGGGGTTGTTTGGGTGAACTTACACGCAGAGGCGTGCAGGCGAAAGCAACTGTTCATTGGACACAGGGAGTAGGGAAAACTTGCGGACGGCCAATTGTGGAGTCTACACCCGCAGTTGGCGGTGTCTTCTTTGCTTGACTTGGGTAGGTGTTATATTATGTTTCTCAAACATTATGTTACGCACGGCGGGGCTGTTTCCCTGAAGTCGGCCTGTTCTGCCCCCCCTGTGGTCCCCCGCGAGCAGGGGGACGTTGCGCGCTCCCTCCCCGTTCGCGTGGAGGCCCGAGGTGGGGGCCTACACCAGAGACCGCGTAACATGAGTTGAAAACAGGTGGTCGGTCTTCGTGTTTCGGGTATACCCACCCCTACCCCAACGACTCCCTATAGACTTTCTAGCAACCTCGTCTCGAAGTGCCCGAACCGTTCCGGGTCAGCGTCTGGCTGGATGAACTCTACGACCACTCTTTTGAAGAAGCGCTCGACATCGCGCGCGCTACCGGAGCGCCGTATGTCTGGTTTACCCGTGTCCCCGGTCGCGCCCCGTGGGTGACATTTACCGATGCGGAAATGGACGCCCTGATGAAACAGATAAACGAGTACGGTTTACAGCCGTATCTTCTTTGTGCGGAAAGCCCGTTTCACGACCCCCTGCTCTGTGATATCGACCCCTTGCATCCCGCAAACCATGAAAGTTTCCAGCGCGACCGTGAGGCGCTACGGCGTTCGATGGAGGTGGCGGCTCGGTTCGGGATTTCGGCAACGCTGGCCTATAGCTTTAGGTGGCCGGGCGAGGACGGCGCAGGCTACGGGTCTTGGCCATGGAGTCCCACATGGGCGATGCGGTGGGCCACACGGGGCGGAATACTCGGATGGGTGGACCTGAACAAACTGGAAAGCATTTTCGGTGAACTGCTCGAATACGCCGAACGTTTTGGCGTAGACCTTGTCGTCGGCATGAGGGCGTTTCACCTGTTCGCTTCCGCAGAAAATTTTGTCCGTGTCGCCGAACGACTCGGCTCACCGCGATTTCGGGTCATGTGGTCGCCGGGCGACACCCGACTTTCCAGCGCTTCGACCGACGCCCACGCGGAAGTGAAACTGCTTGATCCATATTTGCACGGTCTTCACCTCAAAGACATTACCGTTACCGACGGACCGGGCGGCGAATATGCATGGCGGCCCATTGGCGAGGGAGAGATTGGCTACGCCGACGTATTCGAAGCGCTGAGCCTGCGTGGAAAAACGGTTCATCTGGGTGTGGCGACGCATTTTCTGCTCGAATCCGGGGGAACCGCTGCCGCCATGCGCTACAATGTCCGCTGTGTGACCGACGTGCTCGATCGGGCGACGCACAAACGCTCTACCCAGCGCCCTGAGAAATAACCGGGCGGACGTAAAGCACACCCCCGAAACGACATGTCTCGCTTCCACGATTCAAACCCCACCCCCTCCATACCCCGGCTCGGCTACGGATATGCCATCCGCAAGGCCCCGTTGTATTTCCAGAATCCTATCGCCTTTTTCGAAGATGTCGTTCGTCGGTATGGCGACATGGCGATTTATCGGCAGTTTAACAAGTCTGTCCTCCTCCTCAACCGTCCCGACGGGGTACGGCGTATTCTGGACGACCAGGTCCGCTATGTAAGAGGCCAAGCCATAGAAGACCTTAGCTGGCTGTTGGGTAACGGCCTTTTTCGCAGCACGGGCGATCTGTGGCGCCAACAGCGTACCCTCATGCAACCTGCGTTTAGAAGACCCTCGCTCGAATCCGTCGCCGACGTGATGGTCCGGACCGTCGAAGAAACCGTCACCCGATGGTCGCTTGCCGCCCAACACGGCAACCCCGTGGACGTGGTTGCGGAGATGCGGAGACTTTCGTTTTACAGCCTGTGCCGGACCCTGCTCAGCGACGACCATCCCGTGGATTTCGAAAGGGTCGATGCCGCCCTTGCGGCGATCATGGACGATACCGTCGCCAACCACTACTCGACCCGACTGCTTTATCGTACCGTTCTGCTCTTTCTCGGACGGACGCAGCCTCTTCCGTCTGTCGTACGAGACGCCCTCGCCTGTCTAGAAACCGAAGCCGCCCGGTTGACCTCGGCCTGTCGGCGCGAAGGACGGGCAGGCCCCCTACTCGAAGCCCTGCTGGACGCCCAAAACAAAGACGCGATCGACGAGGTTCAGATTCGGGACGAAATAATGAACCTGTTTTTTGCCGGATACGATACGACCGCCGCCGCGCTCGCTTGGACATGGCACTTGCTGGGTCGTCATACCAGCGAAGAACAAAAACTTTACCGAGAAATAGACACCGTTCTCGACGGACGCCCTCCGACATCGGCGGATATGCCGAAACTGCCGTATGCACGTATGGTTTTTTTCGAGACGCTGAGGCTATATCCCCCGGCTTGGCTGTTTGTACGCGAAGCGCTGGCGGACGACGAAATCGGCGGCTTTCCGATACGCAAGGGAACGGTCGTGGTCATGTCCCCTTTTGCGCTTCACCGCCACCCCGGTTTCTGGGACGACCCCGAAGCGTTTCGTCCCGAACGGTTTCATCCGGAACAACCCGCCGAAGCCGTCCGCTCGTGCTATATTCCCTTTGGAGACGGCCCCCATGTCTGTATCGGAAAACATTTTGCACTTATGCTGGGCCAGCTTGCCTTGACCCGTCTTGCGGGGATCTTCCGGCTTCACCCCTGGTCGGAGACACCGGTAAAGCCTGTCATCCGCATCACAATACAGCCGTCCGCGCTGCTTATGCGTCCCGAACTGCGTACTGCCAGGCAAAAAACGGAACCGGTCGCCGCACAATAGCGCAGATAATAGCAACAAATACCCGAACAGGTCTACCGAAGCAAGGTCTAATGGAGTCTGCGCCCGTTTTATTCCGCCAACTGGGGCTTGCCGAACGCTATCTGTGGCGTATCGACCGGATAAGCTGTCTCAACACCGCGGCCATGGCTACGGTGTCAGGGGTATTCGACGAGACGCGGCTGCGCGGCGCGCTTGAGGAAATCCAACATCGGCAACCGCTGTATCGCGCGGCCATCGTCGTCGATAAAAACGGCCATCCCCGTCTTGAACCACGATCGGCTTGTCCCATCGCGCTGACCATCCGGGACTGCGCCCCCACCGCATGGCAGGCCGAGATACAACGCTGGCTTGCCGTTCCGTTTTCCGAAGCGGAAGCGCCCCTGCTCCGGTGGGTGTGGCTGCGTGGCAACAGCGTCTCACTTGTGGCGTTGATCGCCCACCACACCATTATGGACGGAAGATCGCTAACCTATCTGATGAAAACGCTGTTCGCCCATCTATCCGACAGACCGCTAAAAGACAGGGAACACGCCCCCGCCCTCCCAGAACCTGTAGAGCAGCGCTACCCCACCGTATTCAGAGGAGCGTCCGGTCTCTTGGGCTGGGAAAAATGCTGGGCGTGGGGGGTCTGAGCGCGGTCGGCGAAGGAAGGACGGCACGGTTTCCCGGATTCGACGCCGGTCTTTCGTCTGCGTCCGGAGCAAATTTTCTCGAACTTGTCTTCGAAAAGAACGCGACCGCAGCCTTTGTCACCGCCTGCCGACGTGCCGGCACAAGTCTTCACGCCGGATTGGGCGCCATCCAACTACTCACGGTCAACGGCGAATTTCCGGACACAAAACAACACCGGCTGGGATTGGTCTCCACGATAGACTTGCGCAAAAAAGTCATACCGCGAACCCCCGATCGGATGCCGGGGGTTTACTTTTCCATGATCCGGACGACACATGCCGTAGCCCCGGGTTTTGCCCCCTGGCCACTGGCGCGTGACATCGACCGACAGCTTGCGGAAAGCGTTGGCAGGGGGCATGGACATCTGGTCTGGCTCGGACTCGGCAGAATCGCGCGTCTTGGACCGGCGGCGTTCCGGTATCTGTCCAACCGCCTGCCCCCATCCACCTTGCTCAGCCATATAGGCAACACCCCGGTCGGTCCCGTATCCGGCGACATCCGGGTGCTGTCGTTTTCCATGACGGTATGTCCACTGCCTATGACCCCTATCGTTACGGTTACCAACGTGTTCGAAGGACGCCTGTTTGCCA
>VGJU01000021.1 GCA_016867335.1 Candidatus Zixiibacteriota bacterium
CGGCGGGTCGCAGGGGATTCTTGGCGTCCCCATGCGCAAGGGGACGGAGGTGATCCGCGTGATCGGCGTGGCGGACCGCTCCGGAGGATATACGAATACAGAGCAAAAGGCACTGGAGTTTTTGGCGGAGTCCGCCAGCATACTCTGCCACAGCTATCGTCAGCATCTGCGCGAAGAGGTGTTGGAGGCGCCAGTTTCGTCAGGCGCAGAAGATGGGGGCGTTGGGGGTGCTGGCGGGTGGCGTGGCGCACGATTTTAACAATATGCTGACGATCGTGCTGGGGTACAGCGAGCTTTTGATGGGACGTCTCGACGCCGAAAGCCCGGACCGTAGGGCGCTGGAGGAAATCAGAATAGCGGGTCAGCGGGCGTCGGCGCTGACCCGGCAGTTGCTGGTATTCAGCCGGAAACAGGTGGTGGAAACCCGACCGCTCTGGCCCAACGAATCGGTGGAAGGGCTGGGTAAAATGCTGACTCAGCTTATCGACGAAGACATCGAGATGGAAATGCGTCTTATGCCCGATACGGGGATGGTAAGCGCCGATCCGGGACAGGTCGATCAGGTAATCATCAACCTTGCGGTAAACGCACGCGATGCCATGCCGCAAGGCGGACGACTCGTCATCGAAACGGAAAACGTGCATTTGGACACGGCGATTTTGTCCGTCTGGCAATTTCGGATACGGGGTGCGGCATGGAATCCGAGGTCATGGACCGGATATTTGAACCCTTTTTTACCACCAAAGAAGCGGACAAGGGTACCTGTTTGGGACTGTCCACGGTTTTGGGCATCGTCAAACAAAGCGGCGGCCATATAGAGGTGCAGAGCGTCCCCGGGGAAGGGTCAGTCTTTTCCGTCTATCTGCCGTGTGTGGCCTGTACTTTTCAAACGAGCGTCGCCGATGAGATGACGCTGGCGGGTGAGGGAAACGGCGAGACCATATTCTTGGCCGAAGACGATGCTGGCGCGCGAACCGTCCTTGCCACGATTCTCCGAACAAAAGGATACACGGTGCTGGAGGCGAAAAACGGCGTGGAGGCGCTGGAAGGGTATCTGCCTGCGGCCGACAGCATTCACCTAGTGATTACCGATGTCATCATGCCGCAGATGGGCGGCACCGAATGGGTACAACGCATCAAAACCCGGAATCCCAAGGTCAAGGTGATGTTTATATCGGGCTATACCGACGACCGGCTGAAAGATACGGAAACATTGCTAAAGGACGCGGCGTTTCTGCACAAGCCATTCAGCCCAGAAGCGTTTTTGAGAAAGGTCAGCGAGACGCTACAACCGATGGATGCATAAAGGTGGTGCGTTGAGACGGAAGGGGAGTTTGCGATGTCGTCCACATGGGGGTTTCCATTAAAGACGCTCCGTCACTCGGTGATGTATTCGGTAACGACACAGGCCTTGATCTTTGCCACGGCCATGTGGGTGGTGTTGTGGAGCGGTGTCGGCCAGTCGATAAAGGGAACGCCGGAACTGCATATCGGGCTTGAATTTGTGGCGGGGTTGCTGGGGTTGGTTATCTCGGCAGAAAGTCTGATCCGGTACATGGCCATGGGACAGCGGCTTACGCTGTTTTTCGGGCTGGGTTTTCTGGGTGCGGGACTGGCCGATCTGCTTCATGGCGGTGTGGCGCTTCAGGCCATGACAACCCCCGCGACCGGCACCAATTTCGCCACATGGTTCACGGGGCGGATGATACATGGCGTTCTCCTTCTTGCGGGTCTGCTGATCGATAGGATTGCGCCGCAGGCGCGCCGGGTGTGTCGTGAATTCTGGCTGGCCGTGGCAGTGACGGTATTGATCTCAGGCATCGTGCCTTTTGTCCTCGCCCGCTACCCGCTTACCATGCTTAGGTATTCGTTTTTCCAGATGGGATGGATGTCGGAGTGGATCATATTTCCCGCGTTTGCGCTGAGTGCGTTTGGGTACTGGAGCCGGTTTCGCGCCCAAGGCGATCCGTACATGGATTGGGCGGCCGCGACCGCCGTCTTGCTGGCGTTAACACAGGTATTTTCCGCCCAGCATCTGGTTCCCCACAACTTTACCTTTGTAGCTACGCATGTCATCAAAGACGTTGCTTATTTGACGGCATTGGCGGGGTTGTACATCGAAAACCGGATGCGTTTTGGCGATTTGGCCCGCCAAGTTGCAGATAACACCCGGTACTTGGCGGTCATCGAGGCGGCCAACGATGGGGTCGTCGTCGCCGATGCGAAAGAAATCTTTACGCTGGCGAATCACAGCGCCGAGAAACTGCTTGGCTTTTCTACCGACGCTCTGGTTGGACAGCCACTCAAAACCGTGATGCCGGGTTTGTTCGAGGCGGCGCGCTTTTTTTCGGTTCAGAACGGTCCCGCAGATATTACCCCCGGAAACGGACATACAGTCGAGGTCTCCGCCATCTGCGCGGATGGACGCCCACTGCCCGTGGATCTATCGGTCGCGGTCATCGGCACTGGCGTCTCCCGGCAGTCGATCGGCATTTTCAGGGACATCACGATTCGCAAGCAGGCACAACAACAGGGGTTGGAACGCGCGCGGGATGCGGCAGAGGGCGCCAGTCACGCCAAAAGCGAATTTCTGGCCAGCATGAGCCATGAAATCCGTACCCCCATGAACGGTGTCATGGGTATGGTCGGTCTGTTGCTCGATACTAACCTTACATCCGAACAACGCGAATACGCCGAAATAGCGCGCCAGTCCGCCGACACCTTGCTTACCCTGATCAACGACATTCTAGACTTCTCCAAGATCGAAGCGGGAAAACTGATGATCGAACCCATTCCCTTCGATCTTCGTCAGGTGGTAGACGAGGTGGCGGACCTGCTGGTCGGCCCCGCCGAAGAGAAAAACATCGATCTGATCGTGCGCTACGTCCCCGGCGTTCCCTCCCGCCTGATCGGCGACCCCGGACGTATCCGGCAGATTCTGATCAATCTGACCGGAAACGCCATCAAATTTACCGAACAAGGCACGGTACTGATCACGATAGACAGCGAGAAGATATCCGGAACGGCCGGAACGTTGGTCTTTCCGTCGAAGACAGCGGCGTGGGTATACCGACGGACAAACTGACCAGCATTTTCGACCGGTTTACACAGGCAGACACGTCCACGACGCGGCGATATGGCGGCACGGGGCTGGGGCTGGCCATCACGCGCCAGCTTGTAGAACTCATGGGGGGGGAAATCGGTGTTACAAGCGAATTGGGGAAAGGCTCCGTTTTTTCTTTACTCTGCCCCTGCCGCTCGATGACAGCCCGGAGACCACCTCCGTGACCGTGAAGACGACAGCCCGTCTTGAAGGGCTTCGCGTGCTTATCGTGGATGACAATCCGGTCAATCGCCGGGTAGTGTGGGAACTGGTAAAAACCTGGAATATGGAGCCAAGCAGTGTAAACGGCGGCAACGAGGCGCTTACCACGCTGAGACAGGCACGGGAAGCCGGAGCGCCTTTTGACATGGCTATCCTCGATTATCAGATGCCGGAGATAGCCGGAGACACGCTGGGGCGGGCGATCAAGGCGGATCCTGTGTTGCGCGAGACCGTTCTCATTTTGCTGACTTCCATGGGGCATCGCAGCGAAATTCCCCATTTCGAGCGTATCGGTTTTGCGGGGTATCTTATCAAACCTGTGCGTCCTGCGCAATTGTTGGAGACGCTTACGACCGCATGGGAAGCGTATGCCGGACGCCGGATGCCGGAAAGGGGTGTCCGACCGTCTCCGGCGGACAAAGAGGCGGGTTCCACGACGATGTACCCTTCCGGCGCCGTGCGGGTACTGGTCGTGGAAGACAACATGATCAACCAGAAGGTTGCGGTGCGGATTCTCGAAAAGGCGGGCTGTCGGGTGGATGTGGCGGCCAACGGATTTGAGCGGTGGAGATGGTAAAAATGCTTCCTTATGATCTGGTATTTATGGATTGCCAGATGCCGGAGATGGACGGCTATAAGGCGACTGCCGTGATACGTCGTCGGGAGGGCGATGGTCCACGGATACCGATCGTCGCCATGACGGCCAGGGCCTTTCAGAGCGACCGGGACGGCTGTCTTGCCGCCGGGATGGACGACTATATCAGCAAGCCGGTCAAATCTTCCGATTTCGAGATCATGTTACAACGATGGGCCGGGGCATCCTTTTCGGGTGAACATTCCGGTGGAGAAAAACCGGCCCCGGACGCTGAAATGCGTGGGTGACGGGTTCTACCGACTTAGTTTTACTTCCGCCGAGGTTTTCCACGCGGTATACCAGAGCATCGCAAGAAACGAGCTTCCGTGCGCCAGACGTTTGCGGGTCAGCGTTTTGGCCTCCTCGTCGGGTGTCTCGAATTTCCCCGCCTCATCCAGCCGGTACACCGCATCCAATTCCGTAAACGACTCCGCAAACGCCGTTCGGATCATCTGATACAGATCGTCGAAAACGACTGGCGGTTTTACCAGCGTCCGAAAGTCGGCGACCTCGATGTTTTTGTCCACAAACGGCCCTTCGAAGCGTTCGTGGATGCCTTTGGCTTTGATTACATTGCCCTGACCGTCCACTCGTCCGTTAAAATGGATGGTCAGATGGAGCGGCTGGGCTGTGTCGCCTGCGTAGTGGGCAAGCAATCCGGCGTATACGACGATTTCCTGCCGGATGGAAAAATCGTTGGGGTGCTGTCGGTGCTGGGCAAATGCGCCGCGCAGCCGCTGATAGTCTTCGATAAGACGGTACGGCAGCATACCGACGCCGGCAGGGTTGTCGCCCATTTTAAAGATGGCTTCGAGCGCCGCGTTGCGGTCGAGGAATATGCCGAGTTTAAGCGGATGGTCGGTGAGTTTTTCGAGGTCCAGGTAGTGTTCGGGGGTTTCGGCGCGGCGCAGTTCCTGTCCGTATCCTTTCCAGGTGTCGGGCTGGACGCTGAGCCGCATCAGCGCGTCGGAAGCGTCTTTGAAAAACGCGGGCATATCGGCGGGAAGCACGGAGACGGCGTTGGCCGTGATCATCCGGTGGCCTTTTTCCCACCAGGCATGACTGTCGCGCGGAAAGCCGCAGAGGGCAAGTGCCGAGAGGGCGACGATTCCAAACAAACGAGAGGACGACCGCATACGAGTTTCCTTTTGTGAGAAAGAACATTTAGATGGGCGTCTACACGGTCGCCACGCAATACCGTTAATCTATGGTGTCTTGGAGACGAGGATTTGTCAACCTGTTTGGAGATGGAGACGGTCTGGGCTGGAGAGGGTCAGGGGAGAAAGTCGAGAGGGCTGGTTTTGGGAAAAAGTCCGTCGGCGTCGCGTTCGAGAAGCGACAGCGGGTTGGCGGCAAGCGATCCGCCGTCTACGGGGAGGGTGACGCCGGTGATCCAGCGGGATTCGTCGGAGGCGAGAAAAAGCGCGGCGTATGCTACATCGGAGGCGTCGCCTTCGATGCCGAGCGCGGTGGCGCGGCGGCGCAGGTCGCGGTGTGCTTCCGAAACACCGGAGGTCAGCGAGGCATACAGAAATCCGGGGGCGATGGCGTTGACTCGGATCCGGTCTCTGCCGTGGTGAACGGCCATGCTGGTGGTCAGCGCGATTGCGCCGCCTTTGGCGGCGGCGTAGGGAAGGTTGGGTACCCATCCGGCGCGCATACCGTCGATCGAGGAGATGTTGACGATTGCGCCGCCGCCGGCCCGGATCATCGCCGGGATGGCGTGACGGGCCGCGAGCACCATGCTCTTGAGATCGACCGCCAGCACTTCGTCCCAGTCCGTCTCTTTTACAGTGACCGCGGTTCCGGTCCGACTGATGCCTACGTTGTTGATCAGGATGTGCAACGCGCCATAGCAGGTCTCAGCGGCTTTCACCATGGCGTGGCAGTCGGCATCCTGTGCCACGTCGGCGGCAAATACCAAAGCTTCGCCGCCTTCTTTTTCGATGGTTTCGAGTGTGCGGCGCGCGTGGCGCTCGTCGCGGTCGACAAGGAGGACTCTTGCGCCCTCTCTGGCAAAAAGGACGGCTATGGCTTGGCCGGTTCCCGTTACTGCGCCGGCCGTGCCCGCGCCGGTGACGAGCGCGACCTTGCCGGCAAGTCGGAGAGAGGGTCGAGACATGGGAGAGAGGCTATACGCTGACTTCTACGACTTCCTCGGTCATCCGTGTAGCCAGCGAGTAGGATTGCAGACTTTCCAGATAGTCGGCGACCGCCATTCGGATATTGGACAGCGCTTCCTGACGGGTCGTCCCCTGCGTGATACACCCCGGAAGGGCCGGAACTCCGGCTACGAAAACGCCTTTTTCATCCCGATCGATAAGGACGCGGAATTTCATGCGATCTACCTCCAACCGTAGAGAGTGTCCAGAAAGAGGCGAAGCCTCGAAGAGACGCTCCTATTATACTCTACGGGCGTTTAGTTGTCAAGAGAAATCTACATTTGTTTAGTAAATACTTGTTACGTATTCCCGTTCCCTATCTCACGGCGATCACCGTATCGACCGGATCAGGCGCGGTTTCGGGCAGGGAAAGCACAAGCGATCCGTCTTCCCTTTGCACCAAAACCGGCTGTCGCCCGTCCAGAAAGAAGGCCGAGGAGCCGGAGGAAAGCCGAACCTTGAGCGTCGTTCCGGGCCAGTCGAGAACGTGTAGATAGACGGTTTCGGTGTCGGGTTGTTGCACCGCGTAGCCCCAGTCGTGTTTGCCGCCGGGCAACGGACGCGCCCCGTACACCGCATCGCCGTTGACTTTTAGCCATGCGCCTACCCCGCGCAGTCGCTCCGCCTGTTCGGGTTGTATCGTACACTGCGGCGTCGGTCCCACGTTGAGCAGAAAATTGCTGTCGCGTCCGATACACTCGACCAGAAACCGGATCAGATCGGCCACCGATTTGTGGTTGTGGTCGTCGGGTTATACCCCCAGTTGTCGTTGATAGTCAGACACGACTCCAACGGAAGGCGCCCCATTTTGCCCGTATTGAACCCTACCGTATTCTCTCCCGGCAAATCCTGCTCGAACATCTGAAAATCCTCGCCGCTGAGCGGCGATACATGGTGGTTGTTGCCGATCAGCGCGCCGGGCTGGAGTTCGTGGATCAAGTCGTACGTCCCGGCCAGCTCCCACAAGCCGCCCTCTACGAAATGCGGTCCGGGAGGGTTGTGGTCCGGCCAGTAACCGTCAAACCAGATCAGGCCGATCTCACCGTATTTTGTGCATAGTTCGAGTACCTGACCCTGATAGTAAGCTACGTAGGCGGGCCAGTCGCTCCGATAGGCCGGGTGATGCCAGTCCAAAAGAGAATAATAGAAACCGAGCGTCAGCCCGCGCCGCGCAAAGACGTCCGCCAGTTCTCGGACCGGGTCGCGTCCAAACGGGGTGCGGGTGATCTTGTAGTCGGTCAGGGCCGAGTCGAACATACAGAAACCGTCATGGTGTTTGCTGGTGATGACCATGTATTTCTGACCCGAATCCGCCATCAGACCGGCCCAGGTGTCGGCGTCGAACAGCGCCGGGTCAAACCGGGGCGGGAGCTTTTCGTATTCGTGTACGGGGATGTTTTCGGTGTGCATCACCCATTCGCCGTGTCCGATCAGGGCATAGACACCCCAGTGGACAAAAAGCCCAACCCGCTGGTCCCGGTATCGGCGCACGGCCTCCGGGTTTGCCTGTAGACGGGCAGATGAAGTATCTTCAGTTTTCCGCATGACACCCTTCCCGTGTTATTCCGACTGGCTTTCGTGACCGCTCTGGTCTTCGGCTTCGCCGCGGAGCGCATACCAGAACGGGATGGCGACAAGAAACGCGCCGCCGATGATGTTGCCTATCCCCACCGGGATAATGTTCCACAACATGGCTGGTCCCCATCCGGGGCCTTCGCCGTGCGCCATGATAAGCGAAAAATAGCCCATATTGGCCGGGCTGTGCTGGAAATTGCCTGCGACAAAAAGGCTTACCAGCAGAAACACCGGAATGTATTTGCCAAATATCGTACGCCCCATGGTGGCGAAAAATGCCGCCATCCCCACGAGCCAGTTGGCGATGACGCCCGAAAGCATGGCCTTGAACCATGCCGCAGGTGTTCCCACTTCGGCATAATGCATTTTCTTTCCGACAAATACCGAGAGGTCCTGATAGATTTCCGGGGGATAGTACTGCGCGATATTGACCATCCAGCCAAACAACAGCGCCCCACCCAGATTGCCGATCCATGTCAACAGCCAGAACCGCATCACTCGGGTGATAAGGCTCTTGTCGTGCAGATGGAGCAGGGTGGCGGGTAGTACGACGTTGACCTCGGTAAACAGAATGGCAGAAGACAAAATCACGGAGAAAAATCCCGCCGTAAACGCCAGTCCCTGCACCAGTCGTTTGGGGCCTTCGGCTTCTATGCCCTGCGCCAACAGCACCGAAAACAGTGCCCCCATGGTAATCAGTCCACCCGCCATGAGCGCTAGCAACAGCACCTGAAGGGCCGACAATCGCTGGAGACGTTTCAAGCCGTGATGATAAAACTCGTTGATCACATGTTCGGACGACATGTACTGGGCGGCAGGGACATTGGGTGCGCTCACAGGCAATCCTTTCTGGGTTTCCCTACGGCCGCATCGGGCCGCCATCGGGGGAGCGGGTTTGTGTCCATGTGATGATTTCGTCTTCACACGGATATTGGGCGGCCAGTTTTTCGTCGATATCGATGCCGAGACCGGGCAGGTCGTTGGGGTACATATAGCCGTCGCGCACTTCGGGCGTGCCGGGAAACATTTCATATACCAGATCGTTAAAGCGACACCATTCCTGTATGCCAAAATTGGGTGCCCACACATCCAGGTGCAAATTGGCGGCGTGACCTACCGGCGATACGTCACCCGGTCCGTGCCATGCGGTGCGGATGCCGTACATGTTGGCCATGGCGGCAACGTTGCGCGCGGGGGTTATGCCGCCCATCTGGCTGATGTGCATCCGCAAAAAGTCGATCAGCCGCCCCTCGATCAGCGGAAGCCATTCGCCGGGGTTGTTAAACAGTTCTCCCATGGCTATCGGCGTGGTACATACCTGCCGGATATGACGAAACCATTCGTTGTCCTCCGGCGCAAGCGCGTCTTCGAGAAAAAACAGCTTGTAGGGTTCCACGTCTCTGGCAAATCCGACCGCGTCGATGGGGCGCAGGCGTTCGTGGATGTCATGAAGCAGTTCGATCTCCTCACCGAGCGTGGTCCTTACGTATTCGATCATTTTGAGCGCGCGGCGAACATAATCTCTTGGATCGTAATACGCGCCCGGTTGTGCACCTTCTGGTCGGTCAAGACGTTCGGCTTCGCCGCCGTATCCGCCGATCTGAATACGCACATAGCGATATCCCTGCTCTCTCAGCCGGCGGACGTTGTCGGCAACCTCTTCGGGCGTGCGACCGTCGGCATGGCTGTACAACGCCGCGGCCTCGCGGCATTTGCCGCCCAGAAGCTGATACACAGGCATCCCGGCGCGTTTGCCCTTGATATCCCACAACGCCATGTCCATGCCCGAAATGGCGTTGTTGAGCACCGGCCCGTTGCGCCAATAGCTGTTGACTATCGCAAGCTGAAAAAGCTCTTCGATCCGGTCCACGTCGCGCCCGATCAGAAACGGACGCAGATGTTTCTGTATGGCCGTGTATACGGCATGAAATCGCTGGGTAAAGGTGGCGCAGCCCAGCCCGTACAACCCCGGCTCGGAGGTAAGGATTTTGACGACGATAAGACGCGAACCCGCAGGCTGTGTCAGAATGGTCTGCACATCGGTAATGGTGACCGGTTTGGCCATATCCTCTAACCCTCCATGAGTAAATGCACCGACAAACAAGTGGCCAACTTTTCCAGGTTGATGGGTTTGGTGATATAATCGCACGCGCCCGCCTGGATCGCCTGCCGGGCCGTATTTTCGTCATCTACACCCGTAACCATGACGACCAACAGATCGGGATTCAGATCTTTGAGTTTACCTAGTGTCTCAAGACCGCTCATACCCGGCATGTTGATATCCAGCAATACCAAATCCGGATGGAACGATATAAATCGGCTCAGGGCAAGCGGGCCGCTTGCCGCCTCCGCTGCCTAGTAATTTTTTTGATGACAGAAACTCATAAGCAACCTACGGACCGCGTTTTCGTCGTCTACGATAAGTATGCGTGGCATGAATTTCCTCCATGGTATGATGGCACGGTGCCGTAGGGGTCTATATGAACCGGGGTGCAACGGCGTTGCATCCCTACCGCTGTCACCCGGATTTGGACAATCCGTACGCCGGGGGTTGCGTAAATCTTTCCATGCCGAGATCGAGAACGATTTCCATACCGGGTGGAAGGACGACCCGAAACCGGGAACCGTCGATCACCGCAGTCTGTGTGGTTTGTGTGATGTCCGGGTGTGTATAGGCTCCGTTTACCCCCGGATAGTCGCTGGTCCGCGCCGTAAACGATGCGGAGGTAAACCGGTGTTCGCCGAATGCGCCGCCCTGTACGATTATCTCGCGTTCGTGGCGTGTACTCAGGTTGACCAACCGCACGACGGTCCGTTTTGCTTCGAGCTTTTCCACAAGCGCTGCCACATTCTGCGGGAGTCCGGGACGACCTCGCTGTGGATCGAAATACAGCAGCCGTGTCATGAGCAGTCCGCCGTTGTAGATCAGTTGCGGACCACCGAGCGTAAGCTGTATGAGCGCTTCGGTGGTCACCGGGTTGCATTGTTGCCAGTGGTGGACGTTGCCGTGCGTGGCGGCGTGTTCGTCCTCGCGGATAAGCGTCAACCGGCGATGTACGTCCTGAATCGCTGTGGCAAGGATGTCCTCCGGATACGACGGGTTGTCGCCGGCCAGATACCGCGTCCAAGGTTGTTCGTGGCCCGCGTCTTCCTTGGTGTGAAACGAAAACGTCTGTCTCCAGTCGTAGCCGCTTTTCCGGCGAAGGTCATCGATAAGCGCCCAGTCGTCGTCGCGCATCGACAGGCTCCACAGGGCGACAGGGTAGATTGGTGACATGGGTTGATAGTCAAACCAACCCGCGTCTCCGTAGCGGTACGGGACGAGAAAAGTCTTGTCTCGGTCTTTCAGCGCCTTGTGCTGGCCTATCCAGTGTTCGTGAAGACTCATGGCCGAACTTTTTATGTCGCGCATTTCGCCGAGTTCCAAAATTTTTTTTATCTGCGCGCGCGGCCATTCCAGATAGCCTGCATCGCCCGTGAGCAGATACGCGTTGGCGGCGGCCAGTTGAACGGCCATCTGGAGGTTGTAAAATCCGTGCGGCCATGTCCAGCCGTACAATCCGCCGTACCATTTGCCCTCTATATATTCGCCGATTTGGCCCGACAGCCCTACCGTGTCGGGGATCAAACCACCGTTTTTACGGGTACGGTCGTGCCATGCGTCTATGTATTCGAGCGTCCAGCCGCGATATTTTTCTTCTCCAGTAAGCAGAAAGGCGTTGGTAGTCAAACTGGTTACGGCAAGGTTGGAAGGAATGTCACCTCGGCTCATGGCGCGTTCTATGGCCTCGCCCATGGTTTTGGCTTTTTCGGGGTCTTTGAGGTCTTCTACGGAGGCGATGGCCGGTAGACCAAAAAACGGCAAGCTGTATCGCGCCATGCCCGAAGACCAACCGTAAGACGGTGTATATTTGCCAAAAAAGGTCATGCTCGGCGGATCGCTGCCGTTATACGGACACCGGATGATGTTGAGCGCAGGGTCGTAATGGGGCAGTTCCGGGTTTTCGTTCATATATTGACCGGCAAACCGCTGCGCCCGGTTCACATAGACCGCTTTCTCCGGGGTGGATAGACACAGAAGATAGAAATAGATATCCGACTCGCCCTGATGAAACTGGTCGTCCCGTCGGGAATATTCGTTTTTTACCAGACCGTAGCGGGTAAGCTGGCGGGTGACGGCGTCCCAGGCGCGGTCGGACAGTTCGAGCAGATGGTCGCCCCCGCCAAGGGTGTACAAGAGCGGCCAGTTGTAAAAGGCTTCATAGAAGTCGTCCTCGCTACCGCCGGGTGATTCGCCCCAGATAAGTTCGCCGTCGGGGGTGGTGTATTTGTCGAGAAAAGGATACACGGCATCCCCGGCCACATCGAGCAGATGCCGTTCCAACACGGCCCATGCCGGCGGTGGAGCGGACGGCACGGTAGCCTTGAGGGTCGTCATGAAAAAGAATCCTCTCCTATATCGATAAGTCGAATGGCTGTGCAGGTTTCCAGATGGGCGCTTATACTGAGCACGACCACTATTGGGGATGCTCTGACCATCTCATCCGTTCGTCAGACTCACGACTCTGCAGGCTCACCGCGAACGGCCTCACCTAATCATTTTTTCTATCCGTGCTCAGTATACACTGCGTTTACCGGCAATTCGAACTCGCCGTATACAACGTCTATGAGCGGATAATGGCCCTCGCCTTGCGGACGATAGGTACGGCTTATGTAGCGGGCGGTGTCGTCTATGATCGTCTCGCCGCCAAATTGCTCCGGACGGAGTACATAGAGCACCATCGGGGTTTCCGCATCCCCCAACACGTATCGACTCACGGGTTTGAAACCGTGGGCAGGATCGAGTTTGAGTAGCATGTTGCACGCATCGTTTTTGTCCCAGTACGACAGATACCAGTTTCCGTTCCGGTCGAACAGCGGGCAGGGGCGTCCGCCTTCGTTGGCGATGCCGAGATCGAAGACTTCTGCGCTCAAATCTTCGTGGATACGCGCGATGTGAAGTGTACTGGGTATGTTCGAGGTCTCGTAGGTCTCCGCATACGCATGGTCGTACGCCACATAGGCGTGACCGTCCGGTCCACGAAAGATGTCCCAGATCATGGTGGCCCCGAACTGCGGATCAAGCCAGTAGCGGCGCATACGCCAAGGTGCGGAAGTAAGGTCGTCGCAGGCAAAGAGCGTGATCTTGCGCCAGGTTCCGGTATAGTCTTTTCCCCATGCCGCGTACCGGGAAGACGACTCGTATACGGCCCGCTGGCACACGCCGATCGCCGACCGGCCGTTGACCAGCATGCGGTGATAGCCGTTGCGTCCGTCGGGTGTGGGCCAACCTTCGCGTGGATACCATTTTCCGGTGCTTGCCTCGTAAAACGCGGCAGCAACGCTGTTGTCCGTATCACCATGATGGTTGTTGTTGGTCGCGTGCATCGTCAACACATTGCCTTCGGGGCTTATGCTGACGCCCCCATAACATGATCCCTCGCCCTCGTATACCCGTTCGAAAGAAGAAAAATCCATCGGGGGGTCCGCATCCGGTACAGATCGAATTTGTCCCAGTTGCGGGTTCCCTCCATCCAGAACGTTCCGTCGGGGCCGACAAGCGCCGCACTGCACCACGGGGTGGGCGTCTCGGAGATTTTGTCCCAACCGCCCTGATCGTTACAACGAAACGCGAACAGCCCCGTGGGGAAGGTGTGAATCGCCTTGTCGTATGCCTCTTTTTCGTCTACATGAGGAAATCTACGCGGTATCGTTCCAAAAGCATACATAGTGCCGTCATGGATAAGTATCTTGTTCTCACGGGGGTTGTGCCCGAAGGAAGGGTCCACGTCTTCATAGACGATTTGAAGTCTTACGGGGATAACCGGGTCGGGACTGCCCATTTCCACTCCATGTGAGGCAGGTTGAAAGATAAGGTCTGAAAAGAAAGATAGTGCGTTTATCGTTTCGTGGATAGAATTGAAGTTGCCGAGTTAAAGAATAAAACATTTTTTGTTCTTTTCAAACTTCAAACTTTACTCTACCACTTCGCGGGGGTTAGATATGAACAAAAAAAGCGTCCGCTGGGGACTTATGAGTACGGCACGCATCAACGAACGGCTGATACCGGCCTTGCATGCATCTTCACGTTCCGAATTAGTTGCCATTGCCAGCCGGAGCCGGGAAAAAGCAGAGGGATATGCGCGCGACCGGGGCATTCCGCGTGTTTTCGGCGGCTATCAGGAGATGCTGGACCATCCCGGTATCGATGCCGTATACATCTCGCTCCCCAACGACCAGCACGCCGAATGGAGCGTCCGTGCCGCGGAAGCCGGTAAACACATCCTGTGCGAAAAGCCTCTGGCGATCTCGCCAGCCGAGGTAGACCGGATGATCGAGGCGGCGCAACGCGGTGGCGTCGTCATGCAGGAAGCCGCCATGTACCGGTTTCACGTCCAAACCCAAACTGTACAGCGGCTGGTTGCCGAAGCCGCCATCGGGGAAATCCGTTTTATCCAGTGTAGTTTCGGATTTACCCTGTCGCGCGTTTTGGACATACGTCTCGATCCGGATGCCGGTGGCGGCGCGCTGTGGGACATCGGCAGCTATCCCGTTAGTTTTATCCGTTCCACCTTGCGCACCGAACCCGTGGAAGTCGCCGCCTGGCAGACGGAAAGCGATCGGGGGGTGGACCTGTCGCTTGCGGGTCAGATGCGTTTTGCTTCCGGTACGCTGGCGCAGTTTACATGCAGTTTTCAGACGCTTACCCACTGGCATGCGAGTATCACGGGTAGTGAAGGCAGCATCCATCTCGATCAACCGTGGCTCAACGTCGTCGATACGACAGGTCATTTGACGATCACGCGGAAAAAAACGGGGGGCAAGGCCGCCTTTGGCGACAGCACCGACTTTCTCACCGAAACGATCACCTATGAACATTGCAACGCCTATGCGGACCAGGTGGCCGGTATGGAAGCGTGTATTCTCGACGGCACGCCGCCCGTGATTTCGCTGACCGACAGCCGCGCCAATGTGGCGACTATCGTCGCGTTGTATACGGCCGCGCGTGAGGGAAGGGCCGTACGACCGGAATCGTAGGGCGGGAAACGCTTTCCGGGTCGGGGACGTTTCGACCGAACATCAAATATCCCATTCATTTTGGCGAATCGCCGATTTGATGTCGCCTTGCTATATCGTAGCGATGTTATACGGGCTTTGGCTTGTTGCCCAAAGTCGTCGATTCCTTTTTCGGGTATCATGATATCGGCTTCGAAGGACATGCTGTCCATGTAACGGTCGCCTGTTCTGTGAAAAAGGCTTCTGATATCCGAAGTCCGCCCTTCCTCGTCTCGCACCGACTAAGCAGCTTCGATCAAAGAACGGTCTGCCAGTGCGCTTAAAAACAGGATCGCATCGAAAAGATTCGACTTACCTACTCCATTAGCACCGGCGATACAGGTAAAGGGGCCGAATCTTACCTCTACATCTACAAGATTTTTAAAACCGGATACCTTGAGCCGGGTCAACATCGGTTGCTCCGTTACGTTTCCCCGAACAGGGACAGTTGTAGGTCCGGCGTTTCCTCACGTGTGGGCTTTTCGTTTTCGGTTGCTATGATATCTGTCGGGGGCGGGAAGTCGGTGTCATCGAGACGGAGCCGTCGGGTGAGTTGTTCGCGGGGAATAAGATATATCGGCTCTTCGGCCTTTTGTCGCCATGTCTCCCGGATACATCCAAACGTCGCGCGGCGTGGCGAAGGCTCGATGTCGCCGTCCGGAAGCGATTCGGCAATGAGCAGGTCGCTTTCCGATGTTTCGCGGATCACGCCCGGCGCGTGGGTGTTGACGATCACCTGCCGGAGCGGATTGTCGGTCCCGGCGGGCCGCTCGGTATCGGCGCATAACCCCCGGATCAGCCGTACTAAGGCGGGAATCCGTTCGGGGTGGATACCGTTTTCGGGTTCTTCCAGACATAGAAGTCCGTACGCGCCGGCGTCTTGCTCCAGCACGGCCAATGCAAGAAAACGCAGGGTGCCGTCCGACAGCGCGCGTGCCGGATGCGCAGTACCGCTATGGTCGGTAACGTAGAGCGTGAGCAGTTCGCGGCGATGGTCCCGATCGATCCATACCGCACGTACGTCGTCGATCAGTGTAGCAAGCCGGTCGGTCACGCGCATGTACACGGCGGCGAGCGCTTCTTCTTCGGGAAGACGGTTTCGCCGTGCATGTTCAAGGGCAATGCGGTACAGCGTGGCGGGCAGATGCGCACCGTCTGAGCCTATGTACGCCGGAGCGGTGTATTCGTCGGGTCGGCGCAGTGCCGACGGCTCCAAGTGGAGCAGACGCCATGACTGCATCTCGCGGCAGGTAAGCAGCGCGGTCGGTGCGGCGGCGGCGGAGACCGACAACACGGTGCGAGGCAAATTCCGAGCCGGTCGGTCCGTCGGTCCGCCGCCGCCGCCGTCCTGATGAAGCACGATGATCCGCTCGCCGCTTTCCGCTTCCGTCGAGATAAACGGAGTGGCGCGGCGACCTGCTATCACCGATCTGCGCCATGCCGGACGGTTGGGAAACAAAAGATGTCGCGTGGCGTCCCCGATGTTGATATGGTCGAGCGTTTCGCTCAAAATTTCCAGCGCACCGGACGATCGCCCGGTCTCATCCGGGCGGAACGCCAACTCTATCGCGTACCGGACAAACGTGGTGCTGGCCTCGATACGGTGTCCGAGCGAGTCTATCCCTTCGGAGGGTATGATCATCTCGGCGTCGAGCGACATCCGGTCCGCGTAATATCCGCCCGTGTGACAGAAAAGACTGCGTATATCCGTCATGCGTCCCTCGGAATGACGCACAGACAGGGCGGCGTCGATCAGCGGGCGGTCCGCCAGCGCGCTCAAAAACCGGATCGCATCAAACAGGTTCGATTTGCCCGTCCCGTTTGCCCCGGTGATACAGGTAAACGGGCCAAAGCGAACGTCCACGTCGATCAGATTTTTGAATCCGGAAATACGTAGTCGGGTCAGCATGATAAAGAGTAAGGAGAGAGGTAAGGGGTACGGATAAGCGTCGTATCCGCGAATATACTTTTACGGAAAACCCTGTGTCAAGCACTGCGAACACCGTCTTTCGGACGGCTATCTCCATGCACGGCAATGTAATTATCGCAAAGATTTACATTGCATCCCTGTGGGAAAAGGGGCATTTTGGTATTGTCTCTTTCACTGCTCGGCGCATGCCGTTAAAAACACGCTACAGAGGACGCAGAGGAGACGCCGAACGGTTAAATCGTTTTTATTTTGCCGTCCATTGCCGCATTTTCATCCCCGAAAGGAGTCCGTCATGCGAGTCCTCATGATCGTAAAATTCCCATCGAGCCTTTCAATACGTTGATCCGAAATGGGACATCGGGCGCCGTACTCGGACAGATTCTCGCCGATACCAAACCGGAAGCCGCGTATTTTACGGCGCTCAACGGTCAGCGCAGCGGTATTCTGGTCGTTAACATGAACGATCCGTCCGACATGCCAAAACTGGCGGAGCCGTTTTTTCTGAAGCTCCATGCGACTTGCGAGTTTCAGATCGCCATGACGCCGGAAGACCTCGGCAGATCGGGCTTGGATGTGCTCGGTCAGAAGTGGGGATAGGGAAAAACGGTTTATCATGCCATTCCGCATCGGACAAGCCATAACCGGCCCCGACTTCGAACGGGAAACGCGCCAGTGGCCGGTCGAACGGTTTACCGCCTTGTGCGACGCCATCATGGGGGTCATGTCGTGTTGGAACGGTCGTCCGTCATTTACCAGTCGAATCAATGTGCCCGACGATGGCGTCGATGCGGCGCTCGAAATACGTCCTGACGAAATTTTGGCTCCCGTTCCGTTTATCGTCCCCGGCTGGAACGTGTTTCAGTACAAGAAACGGGATGTCCTCGTTCGAGGAAATAAGGTTATCGTTGCCGAGCTCTTCAAAGAAGACAAAAAGCATCCCGGAAAAACGCTGAGGGGCGCGGCGGCGTGCGTGGAGCGGCGCACGGGCCGCCCAGTGGACAACGACCTTCTTTTTCTCAATATCGACCTCCCCCCTGCCCAAAAAGAAAAGTTGCGGGAGGCCATTTTAACAGATTCCTCACCACCGCACCGGATTCAAGTTCAGGTAGTGGGGGCTGCTGAACTGGCAGGATTTTTGAACGACCACCCGCATCTACGTTCCGCGTGGTTCGAAGTCTCCTATTTTAAGTGCTGGGATCAAGCAGACCGGGATCATCGACATAAGAAATTCCGTCCCCAGGTCGACCTTACAGGCCGGGAAGATCTGCTGAATCGGGTAAGAGCGCTTATCGAAGACCCGGAAATACGTGCGGTCATCCTGACCGGTCCGCACGATATCGGTAAAACCCGCTTGGCGCTGGAAGCCACGGCGCATCGCCCGCAGGATGTGGTCGTGGCGGCGGCCCCCCGCTCCTTGTCTCCGCTGGATTACCGGGCGCCGTTTCGACTTTGAGTTGGAGGATTGGATCATAGAGCAAGCCGGAGGCAACCCTGGGGTGTTGCTGGCAGCGGGTATCGCCTATCCCGGCGAGGTGATAACTGGACCGGAATCGGACCATTTTGCCTTGCGTGGCAACAAAGTCGAACAAGTCTTGAACGACCCTGAAACACCGGGTGTAGCACGCGCTTTTCTTAGGGAACTTGCCGACGGGTTTAAAGACGTCAGTACTCGAAAAGCAATCTGGGAATACGACGAAGAGATCAACGGGTTGCGTTCCTATATCGACGATCCGAACTCGCCCCACCGCATTTGGGCCATTGGACGGCTTTTGAAATATGCGGATATGAAAGACGTTCAGCGGCTTTTAACCGTCGAAGATATTGCCGCAGCGTTACCGCAGATCGACCTGCCCGAAAAAAAACGGGAATTGTTCGAGAAGGCCCTACCGGTATGGCAACATGCCGGTTAACATCCTCACTCCTTTTTGCTCGGGAGTCATTTATGTCTTTGTCTGTTCTTTCCCGTCGTTCGATGCTCAAAATCGCCGGCGGTGCGATGCTCGGCGCTATGCTGCCCGGATGCGGCGGTTCGGGCGGCTCCGACGACCGTCCGGCGTTGTCGCTGATCACGCCGCTCGGTGGTTCCAAAGACGCCGCCCTTGCCCGTCTCGCAAACCAATACAACGAGATGCAGTCCAAAGTACGGGTAGTCGTCAACCCGGTTCCCTGGGACCTGGCGCATGCCAAACTGCTTACCATGATTGCCGGCGGCAATCCGCCCGACCTGATGATGCTGAGCGGCATGTGGATGGCCGAATTCCGCGCCATGAACGCGCTGGAAGACATAAGCCCCTGGTTTCACAACTGGTCCGGAAAGGACGATTTCGCGCCGCTGGCGCTCCAGCGCAGCCGTATCGCCACCGCCATCGTGGGCGATACGGTGTTCGGGCTACCGTTCGAGGTGACGGTGCGTGCCATGTTCTATCAGAAAAAATGGCTCGATGAACTGGGTCTCCAGCCTGCGGACACCCGCGAGCAGTGGCGTACCCTGCTCGAAAAAATGACGATATCGGACAAAAACCGCTACGGTTATGCGCTACGCGGTTCGCGCGGCGGATTCTGGAGTTGGTGGGCCATCGCCGAAGAATACGCCAGCACCAACGAGTGGTTTGACGCGGACCACCGGTGTATCATCAACAGCCCGGACCACGTAAAAGGACTCGAATACTGGAACGCCATCTTTCAGGACGGTCTTACGCCGCCGGATTCGATCAACTGGGGATATACCGAATTGGTGCAGGGGTTCTGGTCCGGCGTATGCGGATGTATCGAGCAGGACAACGAGGTGGTGGGCACCTGTGTCGAACACGGTATGGATGCTTCGACGCTTGTCACCGCCATCATGCCGGCGGGGCCAAAGGCGCGTGTGACCAGCAACGACATCTGGACGTTTGCCATGTCGTCGGCTACAAAAAACAAAGACGCCGCCTATGCCTTTTTCGAATGGTTGCTGGCACCTGAACAAGCGATCTCCTACGCCAGAGAGGTCGGCGTCATCCCCCCGGTTAAACAGGGGTTTAGCGACCCTGAACTGTCGAGCGGTTTTTACAAACCTTTTATGGACATGATCAACGACCCCACGATGCTCCAGAACTGGTACCCGAACTATCTGCCGGAGATGGGTGAGTTTGTCGAGGTGATGGTCACACGAGAACAACAGAACATGCTGCTCAAACGCCAATCGCCACAGGAAACGCTCGACAAGCTCGCGGATTTTATTCAGGCCGCAGAAAAGAAGTACGTGGACCGTTACGGACCGGACACCCCGCGTCCGCCGGAAAAGATCGGGTGAGTGCCTATGAGGTCCTTATCCAAAATCCAAAATCCAAAATCCAAAATCGAATCATGCCCCGCAAATCGGAACCTTATCTCCTGCTCGCTCCCGCCTATCTGCTGATCGGCGGCTTTATGCTGTATCCGATGGTCAGCGTCGTGTTGTTATCCTTGCATAAATACCAACTTACCGACCCGCTCGACCGACCGTTTATCGGGCTGGATAATTACCGCGCGATACTGGGGGATGCGCATTTTCTGGAGAGCCTTGCCAACTCGGCGGTGTGGGTGGGGCTTTCACTTGCGGCGCAGTTTGCCTTGGGGTTTGCGCTTTCGCTTTTACTCAACACCACCTCGTTTCGCGGAAAGGGACTGTATCAGGCGGTGATTTTTACGCCGTGGGCCGTATCGGGTTTTCTCATCGCACTGATCTGGGCGTGGATGCTCAACGGGGAATTCGGGCTGGTCAACGACCTATTTTTGCGTTTTGGGCTGATCGACACAAAAATAGGTTTTTTGTCAAACGAGAGGACGGCGCTGCTCTCTTGCGTCGTTGCCAACGTGTGGTTTGGCATCACCTTTTTCGCCATCATGCTCTACGCCGCGTTACAGGCCATTCCCGCCAGTCTATACGAAGCCGCCGACATGGATGGTGCATCGGCTTGGCAGACGTTTTGGCGGGTGACCGTGCCGATGGTACGGCCTACTATCACCGTGACCGTACTGCTACGCGCAATCTGGATTTTCAACTGGGCGGACCTGATTTGGGTGATGACCAAAGGCGGCCCCGGCGCGGCGTCCCAGACGCTGGCGCTATATGTGTTTCAGAAGGCGTTTATCGGGCTGGACTTCGGGTACGCCGCCGCGCTCGGCGTGACGCTTGCGGGGCTTTCGCTGGCGTTTACGGTCGTCTGGCTTCGTATCGGTCGTTTTCACGAAGAGGCGTCGGCGTAGGATAAATGATGTGAGCCTGCACACCATCGCCCCAAACGGGATATATCATGGATAAACCCCGAGGACGTTCGATTCTGATCGGGGGCGGTCTGAGCGTCTTTTTGCTGTGGACCGTGTTTCCGCTTTATTGGATGGCGGCGACTTCCATAACCCCCGAAACAGAACTGTTTGTCTGGCCCCTGCGCTATTTCCCTTCTACGCCGATCTTGGAGCACTATGCGGACGTGTTGCTCCGGACCCACATCCCGCGATATTTTGCCAACAGCCTAACCGTCTCGCTATCGGCGGCGGCGGCCACACTTGCCGTAGCGATTCCGGGCGGCTATGCCCTCGCGCGATATCGGTTCGGGGGTAGAAAACCCACGGTACTGGCTTTTCTGGCCACGCAGATGACCCCGATGGTGGTGCTGATCGTGCCGCTGTTTATCGTTTTCCGGACACTGAATCTTATCGACACATCTTACAGTCTCATAATCGTCTATACCGTGCTCAATGTGCCGTTCTGTAGCATGATGATGCAGGGCTTTTTTGCCGGCATCCCCTCGGAATTGGAAGAGGCGGCACAGGTGGACGGCGGCACGCGGCTCGATGCCATCCTCCGCGTGGCGGTTCCGTTGGCGCGCTCCGGTCTGATTGCGACCTTTCTGTTTGCTTTTATCGGCGCATGGAACGAACTGCTTTTCGCCATCATGTTTCTTAATTCGGACGAGACGTTTACGCTACCGGTCGGGCTGTACACGTTTATCAGCAAGTACGATGTACACTGGGGCCGCATGATGGCGGGAGCGACGATCGCGCTGGCTCCGGCGCTTGCGGTTTTCGGGGTCGTACAGCGGTATATGGTGAGCGGGCTTGTGTCGGGCGCGGTAAAGGGATAGGGGAAAACAACCTCTGTTGGACCGCCTCCTCTTTCACGGTCAGGCCAAGGATACAGGTTGTTTGCGTCCGCCATGGTTTAGCAGGCTTCATGCGTCTCCTTGGGGGTCGTCCGGATCACTGGAGCAGGAGCACATCCGAAGACACGGTTACGGATGATCCAGAAGGCTGTGTTTTCCGATATGCCGGGGGATGTACACCTCTCCATCGATTACAAAGGTAAACCGGTAATTCAGAAATCCGGGCTTCCCAGAGGTCGCGTCCGTGTGCATGCCGTTGTCCACCCATCTTGTGCGTTTTAAGAGCCGGATGCCGATAACTGACAAGCAGAAGCGACAATGCCCTGTCAAACTGTTCCTGATAGCGTTTCGGGAGGTGGGGTGGTAAAAGGCCAGTCAGGTTAGATAGCACCCTAACCTTTTTGTCTTATCGGTTGAACTTTGAGATAGGTCAAAGACCGCCAGAGCCATTCCACCGGGCCAAAGCGAAAGCGCTTTCCCCACCAAAGACTGACACCGGTCTGTAGCATCCAGATGGCGACACACAGAGACAGTCCCGCCGCCGGGCCGATCATACCGTATAACCCCAGTCCATATCCGTAGAAAAGGGTTGTACAGATCAGTGACTGCATGAGGTAATTGCTCAAGGCCATACGTCCGACCGCCGACAGGGGCGCGAGGTGTTCCCGCCAGCGTTGTTGTCGGAGAAGCAGAAGGATCGTCACCACATAAAAACAGGAGAAAGCGGGAGCGCCGATGGCAAAAGACGCCGATTTTAGGATGCCCATGGCAGACGGACGGGTAGGATGAGACGAGGTTTCCGCCACGACATACACAAGGTTTGCAACGATCCCGATAGCAAGACTCCACCCCATCAGCCGACGTATACGAGGGATGTCCGCGGCGATCATCCGAAATGATTCCCATCGTCCCACAAGGAATCCAAACAGAAACGAAGCAAAAATGTGCGGTCCGTTGCCGTTAAAGAGATAACGAAGCGAGGTGTATTGAATGTCCTCAAGTCTCTGCGCGGCGATCTCTACAAACGTTCCGCTGGCATAGACGTGCAGAGATTGGGTATACATCGCCGCATACGAGGCGGCACTCGACGCGAAATCCTGCTCGATCTGCGCGGCCGTCTCCGGCGATTTTGCGGCGAGTTCGATAAGCCCAAACAATGCCATGCTGATGACCACCGGAAGAATCAGGAAAAATACGCTCCACCGGAGAATCGACCGGTCGGACCGATTTCGAAAGAGCAAAAGCGGGAACCCTAGGACGGCATAGGCGGTGAGAATGTCGCCGGCCCAAAAAAACGCGATGTGGGCGGCTCCGATCAAAAACAGGATACAGAGCCGACGCATATACCGCGTGATAAAAGGGACACCCGACGCCTGCGCACGCGTCATCTGGAGCGCCATCCCAAGCCCGAACAAAAAAGAAAAAAGAGTATAGAACTTTCCGGCGGCGAAAAACAACAACCCCCACTTCACAATCCGGTCGATAGTATCCGTTCCCTGTTCGAGATGCGTGGGGACCGGATAGAACGGGTTATAAAAATAGGCCATGTTGACCACAAGGATGCCAAACACCGCAAAGCCCCGCAAGGTGTCCAGTTCCACCATTCGTTCGGCAGGAGCGGTCGGGGTACGCGGATCCGTATCAACGCCGGAAGTGCTTGGCATAGCAAGCTCCTTTTTGTTCAGGGATGGCGTGCATCGGGTATCTAAGCCCACCTGCGGTTATGTGGCGTAGCGAAACCGCGGCGCATCTGTGGTAAATCACGATCTTAGAGCATGTACAGGAATTCGGCAACAGTATCCAAACGGGGCAAGTTCACGTCAAAATTAGGCTTCGGAAACCACGGGGTCAAATCCTTTCTCCTTGTTGCGGCGATACGCCCCCAGTACCTTCGCCTGATTTGACGAAACCTCCGCAACATTGGCTTGCCTCCATCCCGCTACTAGCCGTATCTTTCCCGTATCCGGTAGGATGGGCATTTCCGGGGGGCTGTTCGCCCCAATGCCTTGTCAGACGGGGATGAAGCGATGTCTGTCTTAATCCGAACCTCCGTTCTGTCCACCGTACGGAACGGTTCCTTCATAATTCATCCTTCACAATTTATCCTTCCATGCTCCGACCGTTTGCGCTTACCGGTCTTTTCGTCCTGACGGGACTTTTAGTGTTTTCGTCCGCCCCGGGCGACAAGCGATATGTCAACAGTCTTGGCATACCGCTCCCGCCGGATGCTGCGCCACCCGAAGAACAGGTTCACACCGAGTTTGCCGAAGACAAAACCTATATGGAGCGGTTCAGAACCAACTACAAGGGGTCGGTGGGGATGCACCTGATCGCTGAGCCGCTTGCCCGCACCGATCATCATTTCGATCTTTTGCCTGCGGCGGCGGAGCGGTGGGAGATGGCGCAAGACGGTCTTTCTTGGACGTTCTACCTGCGGCCCGGTATGGTATTTAGCGACGGCGCGCCGCTCGACGCGCGTGACTATGTATACACCTTTCGCCACGGCGCCGATCCGAAAAACGCGTACGACGCTGAATGGTATTATCGTCCCATCAAAAACTGGGGAGCGGTCGTGGCGGGTCGTATGCCGCTGGATTCGCTCGGCGTGCAGGTGCTCGACGAGCTTACCCTCCGGGTCGAAAGCGAAGATCCCGCGCCGTATCTTCCCGCCTTGCTCAGCTTTTCATGGGTGTCCCCGCGCCGTGCCATCGAAAAATACGGCGATACTTGGTCTACCCGTCCCGAAACCTCGGTATCGAGCGGGCCGTTTCGACTGACCGAGTGGACCAAAGGCAATCGGATCGTGTTGTCGCTCAACACCGCGTACCGGGGCGTGGCACAGCCCTATCTGGAAAAAATCGTCTACAAGTTGTTTACCATGGCCGCACAACCGCCGTTTCTTGCCGCTTTCGAAGCCGGCGAAACCGAATACACGGGGCTGGTCACCCAAGCCGAGGTGGCGCGGGTAAAACAAGTTGCCAACCCACAAACCTTTGTCAACCAGTATACCGACTTTATGACCTATTATTTGACCTTCGACACCTACAACGGTGTTTTTACCGACCAACGTATCCGGCAAGCGTTTAGCCATGCCATCGACCGGGACGCCCTGTGTCGGTCCGCGCTCCGCGAATTCGGCATTCCGGCCTACGCCATGATGCCGTCCGGGTTTCCCGCCGCATCCGAAGAAAAACTGGCTCCGATCCAGCGTTTCGATCTGGTGCTTGCCCGCCGATATCTCGCCGCCGCCGGTTATCCAGATGGCAAGGGGTTTCCCGTGATGGAAATGTGGCTGCGCAACGAAAGCCTGGTCCAGCGTACCGCCGCCGAAGCGATCCAAGCCATGCTCAAACGATATCTCAATATCGAAATCCAAGTACGCAACATGGAAGCCAAAGTGTTTATGGATGCGCTCAACTCGCATACTCTGCCGCTGGCTATGGTTCCGTATCAGTACGACTACGTGGATGCCAGCAGTCTGCTCAACATCTGGATGTCCAACGGGCGTCATGCTTGGAAAAACGATGTCTTTGACCAATTGGTACGGGAGGCCAATGGCTATGCCGGACCCGAATCCGAGCGGATACGGCTGTATCAGGAGGCCGAGCGCGTTCTGGTAGAAGATGTGGGCGGCGTGTTTCTATGGCATCCACGGATCAACCAGATCTGGAAATCTTCGCTCGGCAGTTCGGCGCTGGAGGTCAACCGGTACGGACAGCAGGCGTGGCGTGGAGACCAGCTTTCGAATCTGTCGGTGACAATGTACATCAAAAAACGCGCCGTCTCAGACCGCAATACCGGATCGTCGATGTGGAACCGGATCGGCGCATGGTTTCGGCGGGAATAGAAATAGATGGTAAAATGCTCAAAGAGATAAATCCGTATATGTTTTTTTCCTCCTTTCTCCTTTTTCTTATTCTCCTCTGGCCGTTGTCCCTCGATGCCGCACCCGTCCGGGGACGGGTGTCGGACCGGGATACCGGTGAGCCGCTTCCCGGCGCGACAGTCCTCGCGGTAGGGACGAATCACGGTACGGCGGCCGACTCGCTCGGTCGCTTTGCATTGCCCGATCTTGCGCCGGGCGGGTACGAAGTGCGCGTGTCGATGATCGGATACGCTCCGCACATCCTGCCTGTTTTCGTGACGTTTGGAGACACGCTTTTTCTCGACATCGGCTTGGAGCCGGTGGAACTGGAAGAGGAAGAGGTGGTGGTGACAGCCACGCGCACCGTCCGCCACATCGACGACGTGCCCGTGCGCATCGAGGCGATCCCACAGGAGGAGGTGGAAGAAAAACTCCTCATGACCCCGTCGAGTACGGCCATGCTACTTAACGAATCCACCGGTATGCGTGTTCAGACCGTCTCCAGTGGAAGCGGCGCGCTCAACATGCGGATTTAAGGGCTAAACGGACGTTATACCCGGATATTGCTCGATGGTATTCCGGCTTTTGGCGGACTCGGAGCCGGGTTTACCCTCAACCAGCTTGCCCCGCTCAACCTGCGCCAAGTCGAAGTGGTCAAGGGCGCAAGTTCGGCGCTTTACGGGGCCGACGCTATTGCGGGTGTCGTAAACTTTCTGACCAAAGAGCCGTCCGAAACCCCGGAATTTTCCGCCCTTTTCAACGGAACGACACAGGGCGGCGGCGATGTGGCGCTTTACTACGGGCGGCGGTCGGACAACATGGGCTGGACGCTCATGGCCGGCGCCAGCCGCCAGCCCCGTGTGGATGTAGACGGTGATGCTTACGCCGATGTGCCGGGGTACGAAAAGCTGACCCTTACCCCCAAATTTACCGCCTATCCCGCCGCCGGTGTGCGGCTCACGGCGACTTTTGGCATGTTGCACGAAGATCGAACGGGGGGTTTGGTGGGGCGTCCGCTTCCGACTTTTCCCATCGGCCCGCCCTATAAGGAGTCTGTACGCTCTACTCGGATCGACGGCGCGGTGGGTGCGACATGGGAGATGGACGCCGAACGGACGCTGGCGTTCAAAACCGCCGGCGCATGGCTTACCCGTGACGCCCACTACGGAACCGCCCTCTCGACGCCAGCCAGACTACGTTTTACATGGAAGGGCAATATACGAAAGAGGGAATGTCTCAGACCTTGGTAGTCGGCGGCGTATGGTCTCAGGAGCACCTGACCGACCGGACCCCGGGTGTGGGGAGCGCGCGCAGCTATCGGTTTCGGGTTCCGGGCGGGTTTGTCCAAGACGAATGGCGGCTATCCGAGGTATGGCGGCTGCTTACCAGCGTCCGGCTGGATCGCCACAACCGCTATGGAACGTTTTTTACGCCGCGACTTTCCCTTATGGCGCGCCCATCCGAAGCCGTCACGGTTCGGATGGGTGGCGGAATCGGATTCAAAGCGCCGACCGTGTTTGTCGAGGAAAGCGAAGAACGCGGTTTTCAGAACGTGCGTCCGCTTGGCAACGTGGTTGTGGAAACCGCGCGGAGCGCCTCCTGCGATGTCAATTGGAAAGCGGGTATCGGGGCGGTGTCGGTAACGCTCAATACCGCGTTGTACGTGACATGGCTGGACCATGCACTGCTGGTTGACCCCGACTCGCTATCGGGCGACGTGCTGTTTTTTCGCAACGCTACGGGTCGGACGTTTGCGCGGGGCGGTGAGGGCGCCGTCAAGCTGGCCTTTGCAGATTTCAAGGCTTCGCTGGGATACACGTATACTTATGCGACGGAGACCGACCGGGGAACCCGATACGAAGTGCCCTTGAACCCTCGACATGTTTTTGGCACGGTGCTGTTCTGGGAAAACGAGGAATTTGGAGCTAAAATAGGCGTCGAGAACTACTGGACCGGTCCGCAACGTCTGGACGACCATCCGGCGCGAAGCCGGTCGCCGGGGTACTGGGTTACGGGTATCCTCGGAGAAAAAGCATGGGGCCGGTTGCGATTTTTCGTCAACGGAGAAAACCTGACCGACACTCGTCAGACACGCTACGAGCCTATCATTACAGGCAATCCGAACAACGGTCCGGTTCGGCTTTTACCCATCTACGCTCCGCTCGAAGGCCGAGTGGTAAACGGCGGGATAAGGGTGGTATGGTAGGATTCAGGGGTTTTCCCACCCTCTCTGTCTTCATCAGCGTGTAAAGAAAGGTAACATCAGACGGCTTTCTTCACAATCTCCGCTACCGTTTTTACCAGTTCTTCGATTTCCTCGTCCGTATTGAAAAACGCCACGGAGACGCGCACGCCGCTAAATTTGAGTCCAGTGGGACGCGGGATCATGCGTCGCGCCCGCAGTTGCGTGTTGATATGGGTCCCCTCGATCCCCTTTACCGAGAACGCCACGATGCCCGGCGCACCGTCGGGTGGAGCGGGGCTGTGCACGACAAGCCCCGGAATCGTCTTCAACCCTTCGCACAGGGCGGCGGCGCGGCGCGTGCAGACGGACTCGATTGCCGAAAGTCCGAGGCCCTCGATAAAGTCAAGCGCCACCGCGGTAGCGTAGTAGAGTGGTTGCGAAAGCTGACCGATTTCGAAACGTTGCGCACCGTTCTCCGGCGGTTCGGGCAACGCTTGTTCCGCCTGTCGGCCCGTTGCCACGAGTTTGAGCCGGCCTTGCCATGACCGGGCGATATAAAGCCCGCCGGTCGAAAATGGCCCGAACATCCACTTATAGCTCAGATAGCTGTAAAAATCGGCGCCGATGGCTTTAACATTTACGGGAAACTGTCCGAGCGACTGAGCGCCGTCCAATAGCACCGGCACTTCGCGTTCATGGGCAACCCGAACCATGGCCTCCACCGGTAGCCTCGTTCCCGTGTCGGTGGTCACATGGCTAAGCGCAGCCAACCGCGTCCGGGGGGTGATCAAGTCCCGAAATCGCTTCAAAATCATCTCCGGCCCACCCGCAATCGCCAGACGTTTAAGCGTCACCCCGCATGCCTTAGCCAGTCGGTCTGCCGGAACCTGCACCGCCGGATGTTCTTCGTCCGTCAGAATCATTTCGTCGCCGGGGTTCCAGTCAAACCCGTTGAACACGAGATGCACGCCGTCGGTAACACCGCGTGTAAGACACAGGTCGTTGGGGTCGATATGCAGAAAGGAGGCGATGCGTTTGTGCGCATCCTCCATCTCCGAGGCGTTTCTGACCGAGTCCACGATAAGCGGCGGCCCGGTGCGCGCGATGCGGTCGAAATAGCCGTGAAAAACGTCGGTTACGATATTCAGGCTTGGCGAGATGCCGCCCGTGTTGAGATAGACGAGTTCCTGAAGCAAAGGCATACGGGACCGGATGCCGACGAGGTCCATGACGATCCTCCTTGGGGTTTTCGAGCAGACGGCCGGAGAACGATTTTGTATGAGAGCCCAAATTGCATCTACGGGTTCGCAGATGCAAGAAAAATACCCGATTGTCCGATTGCTTTTTATACTGTGCGCCATTATATTTGGGGCCGGAACCAACTGCATATACCGTATATGGTATAGAACGACCGGTCGGCTCATAGCCCGGTCGTCGTCCGAACGGCTCTCATCCATCCCGATTCCCGCACCCATCAGCAGGCAGGGGACGCCCATGCGCGATTTATTCCTCGTCGAACAGAAAAACGCAGTCCGGTATACGGACATCACTATCCCGCAAACTCAGGATACGCTGGAGACTTCTACAGGGCTTTTCTGGTTGGATATCGAGCAGGCGTCGGAAGAGGATATTTCTTTTCTGTTGGAGTTCAAGGAGTTCAAATTTCATTCTCTTGCGGTCAAGGCCTGCGAGGCGGGGCCGGGGCGTTCGTATTTAGAGGCGTTTCCCGAGTATTTGTTTATGCGGTTTAACGTGGAGGAGGAGCCGGGAGCGGAGCCGGCGCGGCTGTGCATTTTTCTGACCCCGGACTATTTGGTGACGGTACGTAGCCGTCCCATGACTTTTGTCCAGCGTCTCAAGGATCGGATCGAGCAGGACTATCAGTTGATGCGCTCACCGGGTTATCCGATGGCGTTGTTGCTACATGGGCTGGTGGACCATTTAGAGACTGCGGTTCCGCAGTTACAGAGTGATCTTGCCACGCTGGTAGGCGAAATCAACGAAGGCATCCGGCCCGAACATCTTGAACAGATGGGCCAGTATGGCGGCCAGGTGTCGGGGTTGCGACGCTCATTCAAAGGGGTTGGGGAAACCGTAAGCGAGCTTCTGGCCCGAACCAACGATCAGTTGCAACCGGAAACCATGTTTCAGTTGCGTAGCATCGGCCATCGAGTCGGTCATATCGTGGAGACGCTCGACACCGTCCGTGAGGGGCTGGACACGCTTTATCCCATGATTGCGACCCGGACCACCGGGCAACTCAACGCCTCCATCGCCCGGTTGACGAGCGTGGCGGCCATTTTTCTTCCTGTGATCGCCGTAGCGGCTCTTTTAGGCGTCAACGATCGGCTGGTGGAAGGTCTCGAACCGCTTGTGCTGGTAGGCTCGGCCGTGGTCGTCTCCATCGTCGTAGCGGCCATCGTGGCGATGTCGGCCCGTCAGCGATGACCTCGTTCAGGGCGATAGGGCTTATGGCGTTTGTGCTGTGGGCTATCCCGCAAACCACGCGAGCGCAGGACCGTCTGGTCATTCTTTCTCCTCACTGGGACGGTATCCGCTACGAATTCGGAAACGGATTCAAAAAGCATTACCGGGCCGAAACCGGCAGAGACGTCGAAGTCGAATGGATGGACGTCGGCGGATCGTCCGAGATACTTCGGTTTATCAAATCGGAGTTTAAAAACAAACCGGACGGTATCGAGGTGGACGTGGTATTTGGCGGGGGCACGGACATCTATCTGGATTTGGCCCGTTCCGATTTACTGATGGCCTATCCGCTTCCGGAGAGCCAACTGTCGGTGTTGCCCGACAAGATCGGCGGATACGCGCTTTACGATGCGCAGTACCGGTGGTATGGAGCGACGATGGCCGGTTTTGGCATCGTCTATAACCGGAAGGTGCTGGAACTGGTAAATCTTCCGGAGCCGAAGACATGGGAAGATCTGACCGCGCCGGCGCTGTTTTCGTGGATCGGTTCTGCGGATCCGCGCAAAAGCGGCAGCGCGCACATGCCGTTCGAGATCATCCTGCAGGCATACGGATGGGAGCGGGGATGGCAGATCATCACGGCGATGGGTGCCAATGCGCGCGGTTTTGCTAACACCGGCAGCCAGGTGCCCAAGGATGTAACTTCTGGCGAAGTCGCCTACGGCATGTCGATCGATTTTTATGCATGGGCGCAGATCAACGAGGTCGGGCCAGAGATGATCGGTTATGCGATGCCGGACAACCTGACCATCATCAACCCGGACCCTGTGGGCATCCTCAAAGGCGGACGCAATCCGGAGACGGCAAAGGTGTTTCTGAGGTATCTTTTTACCGAGGAGGCTCAGCGGTTCTGGATGCAAAAACCGGGAACCCCGAACGGCCCTGAAAAGTTTCAACTGGACCGTTTTGCGGTGATTCCTACGCTCTACGACCGGATCGACCCTGCGCATACGGCGGTC
>VGJU01000022.1 GCA_016867335.1 Candidatus Zixiibacteriota bacterium
ACATGACCGCTCTTCACGCCGCTCTTGCGGAATCCCCCTCCGCGCCCTCTGCCGATATGGCCGCCCGTCTCCACCGGGCCGGTTTTGCCGATCCGCATCGCGCTTGGCCCATGCTCCATACGCTGGACCGCCGGATGTCGGCCCTATCGACCGACCACGACCTCGCCCCGCTGTTCGAGGCGATGGTCGTTTCATTCGACCCCGAACGCGCTTTTGGCAATCTCTATACACTCCTGCTCGAAACCGACGAGACGATGGCCGCGTCCCTTGCCCGTCTCATCACCCGTCACCCGGACCGCCAAACCGCCCTGCTGACGATATTGGCCGCCAGCCAGCCGCTCGCCTCCTTGTTGATCCAAGACCCCGGTTTTGCCGTCGATCTGCTTGACAACCCCGGATGGCGGACCTTGCACAGCCGAGACGATATGGCCGCGACACTGGACCGCCTCGTCCCGCCAACGACGCCGTTTGACAAAGCGTTCACCGGACTACGGCAGTACAAAAAACGCGAATACCTGCATATCGCCCTGTGCGACCTGACAAAATCCGCGGAAACCCCCGACGTGTTGCGGGCGCTGTCCGACGTGGCAGACCTCTGTCTTCAACGGGCTTTCGAAGTATGCGCCCACCATCTGGAAGAACGACACGGCCCCCCATTGCTCGAAGACGGAAGTCCGAGCGGCTTTGCCGTCATGGGCATGGGCAAACTCGGCGGACGCGAACTCAACTTCGATTCGGATATCGACCTTATTTATGTATACGACTCGACCGACGGTCATACCGCCCAAAGCGGTCTGTCCACGTACGAATACTACCCGAAATTGGCCCGCAGTATCACCGAACTCGTGGGCAGCATCACCAACAACGGGTTTGTTTTTCGTGTGGACCTACGACTTCGCCCCGAAGGCCGCGCCGGCGACATCGCCAACTCGGTGGAAGGATATCGCTGGCACTACGACACCAACGGCCAGCCTTGGCAACGTCAGGCGCTGATCAAGGCGCGTCCCGTCGCTGGTAGCCAAATCGTAGGCAACCAATTTCTCGATGCGGTCCGTAGCCAAGTCTTTCGCCCCAGCCACGATCCGTTGGTGTTGGACGACATAAACCGAATGCGCGAAAAAATCGCTCACGCCCTAATAGCACGCGGTAGCGGACCTTCGCACGTCAAACTAGGATCGGGCGGCATCCGGGACATCGAGTTTATCGTCCAAGGATTCCAACTGGTCTACGGCGGCCCGCAAAACTGGCCCTGGGAACGCAGCACGCTACCCGCCTTATCTTATATTACGCACCGAAGATATCTGACCGACGAAGAAGCCGCCGCGCTTCACCATGCCTATCTGTTTCTTCGCGACCTCGAAAACCGTATCCAGATGCTCGCAGGACGACAAACCCACGAAATCCCCACCGACCTTCACAGCCGCGCCGTTCTTGCCCGTATGTGCGGGTTTCATGACCCCCTACCCGAAAACGCCGTCGAAGCGCTGATGACCCGCTATCACCTCCATACCGAACGGGTACGCAGCATCTATGACCGGGTTTTTCATTCCGCGATGTAATTTTTGATCCCCTTCCGTGTTGCCATTTCCGTACAAAACCCAGTTCTTCCTCGCCCGCCGGTTGATTAGAACAAGCGGAAAAAAATTCAGACAGTCGCTAACCTCTCTTTTCGAAATAGGTTGACAACAACACACCGGTTTTGACTTATCTCTGTGATAGAAATCCATAACGGTTTGTCTTTCGTCTTATCGGAACGTCGGGCCATCCTATGCGGAGAAGAGATGATGACCGCACCTATTCCTTCCAACGAAACACACCGTCTGCGTAGTCTGCAACTGTATCGAATTCTCGATACCGCTTCCGATCAGTCGTTTGACGATCTTGCGCGTTTGGCCTCACTTATCTGCGATACCCCTATCGGGCTGATCAGCCTTGTGGACGGTGATCGCCCCAGTGGTTCAAGGCACGGATCGGGGTGGACGCCCACCAGACGCCCAGAAACATAGCCTTTTGCGCACATGCCATCCTGCAAAAAGAAATATTTATGGTGGAAGATGCCCTTCGGGATGCGAGGTTTGCCCAAAATCCCCTTGTAACGGGCGATCCGGGCATCCGTTTTTACGCCGGCGCGCCGCTTGCCGTCTCCGAGGGCGTTGCTCTCGGAACGCTTTGTGTCATAGATCGGAAACCCAGAAAACTAACCCCGGAACAAATCGAAGCCCTGAACGTCATCCGCAATCAGGTTGTCACTCAACTCGAAATGAGAAGAGCGCTCGCCGATCTGGGGTCGATAGAAAAGTTATTGCCGATATGCTCATGGTGCAGGAGCGTCGAAAATGAAGACGGCAAATGGATTTCCCTGCACGAATATGTGACCGACTCCGGCCGGGTTACACATGGCATTTGCCCGTTGTGCGACGCCGGGATGAGGGTAAAGATGAGTATGCCCCGGTAAAAATCGCTCGAGAACCCTGCCCACCTCAACTTTCCCTTGCCCCGCCCTCTGCGGATTTCTATAATGCCCCGTCCGCGTTCCTTAAACAGACGGGGTTTTTACCTTTACCTTTCAACCTTTCAAACCCATCCAAGGCGGTTCATGGCGCTTATCACCATCATCGGGCGGGGACACTCCGGAACCCGTGCCATGTCGCATACCCTGTACGCCAGCGGCGTGTACATGGGCAGTTCGATCAACCTTTCGGGCGATAAGATCCCCCCACACGATCTGTACGAGGCGTGTCGCGTTTTTGCCAAATACGTCACATGGCAAGGTGGGCTTTCCTGGGATTTTTCTACGGTGCTCCGCATGGCGCCCGACCCCGCCTTTATCAAACTGGTCGAAACCTATCTCGCCGACGTTCTGAGTCGAACCGACGAACACAAAGGCTGGAAACTTCCCGAAACCACGCTGATCTACCCCTGGATTCTCCGCATGTTTCCCGATGCCAAATACATCCAGTGGTTTCGAGATCCACGCGACTGTGTCATGGACAGTCATAAAACTGACGATTTACGCGATTTCGGAGTCGAATATCCGCAGACCGACGACCTGCGCCGTCGCCGGGCTATCTCATGGATATACCAGTACCATCTCATGCAGGCAACGCCACGTCCCCAACACACGATAAGCGTCCGGTTTGAGGATTTTGTCCTTAAACAGTGTGCCACCCTGCGTCGGCTCGAAAAGTTTCTGGGGTTTTCTCTGGGCCGCATCATCGTGCGTCCGGATGCCGCATATCGCTGGAAAAAGCAACCCGAAGGGTACGATTTCGACTTTTTTGCCGAACCGATCCGCAAAATGCGATACGAAAAATAACCGTATGCGCTTCCACGCCGATCTGCATCTGCATTCCCATTTTTCACGGGCGACCAGCAAAAACCTGAACCTCGAATACCTGTCCAAATGGGCGCAGATCAAAGGGATTCGGGTGGTCGGAACCGGAGATTTCGTACATCCGGCGTGGATGAACGAACTGGAAGAAAAACTCGAACCCGCGGAAGAGGGGCTGTTTCGTCTAAAACCCGCCTACGAGCGTCTTACCGAATCCGAAGTGCCTGCGGCGTGCCGCGCGTCGGTGCGTTTTATGCTGTCGGTCGAAATTTCGAATATCTACAAACGACTTGGTCGTGTACGCAAAATTCACAACGTAGTCTTTGCTCCGGGGCTGGACGCGGCCAAACGCATCCAAACCCGGCTGGACGGGATCGGCAACATCCGCGCCGATGGACGTCCAATTCTGGGGCTGGATTCGCGCGACCTGCTCGAAATCGTACTCGAATCCGATCCGCTATCCTTTCTCATTCCCGCGCATATCTGGACGCCGTGGTTTGCCGTGCTGGGGTCGCAAGGCGGCTTTGACCGTATCGACGAATGTTTTGCCGATCTTACCCCACACATTTTTGCCGTGGAAACGGGACTCTCGTCCGACCCGCTCATGAACTGGCGGCTCTCGCAACTCGACCCTTATGTCGTCGTATCCAACTCGGACGCGCATTCGCCCCCCAAACTTGGACGCGAAGCCACCACGTTCGGCACCGAGTGTACCTACCCATCCATATACCGTGCCTTGTCGGACCCGGCGGATCGGGGGCTGGCGGGTACGATCGAATTTTTCCCCGAAGAAGGCAAATACCATTACGACGGTCACCGGAAATGCGAAACCCGGCTGCATCCGCAAGAGACACAGACCCACGCAGGATTGTGTCCGGTCTGTAACAAACCGGTTACAGTGGGCGTCATGGCGCGTGTGGAGGCGCTGGCGGATCGTGAAGAAGGCGTCAAGCCTCCCCGATGGCGGCCCTACCGCAACCTGATTCCCTTGCCTGAAATCATCGGTGAGGCCAAAAAAACGGGACCGGAATCCAAAGGTGTGGAAGAGGTTTTTCATGCCCTGCTCAACCGACTGGGAAACGAGTTTTACATTCTCATGGATGCGCCGGAGGAGGATATCCGCAAAGTCGCAGGGGCCGTCGTTGCCGAGGGTATTTTGCGGATGCGGCGGGGAGAGGTGCGCATAGCCCCCGGATATGACGGCGAATACGGCACGATACGGTTGTTCGAAGGAGACGAACGCAAAACGATTGCCGCACAAACCAGCCTCTTTGAGACGCCGCCCGATGCGCCCGCATCCGCCGACGTAAAAACGCTCGCCCGATCCGATATGTCAGATCGGAAGACGGCTCCAATGGACGCGTCTTCGATACCTATCCTTTCATCACCGGAAACGACTCCTCCCACGCCTGCTCTTCCGTTGCTCGATTTGGCGTCTTCGGATGATCAGCCCACGACGATTTCGGACCAAATCCTTGCCTATCCGCTCAACCACGTGCAACGACAGGCCGTCGTCTGTGTGGGGCGTCATCTCCTTATTTTGGGGGGTCCGGGGACCGGCAAAACACATACGCTTACCTACCGGATCGCGCATACGGCGCGACTTTCCGATCCAAAACACATCCTTGCGGTGACATTTACCCACAAAGCTGCCGAAGAGTTGAAAGACCGTCTATCCATCGTTCTCGGAGACGCCGCCGGACAAATCGTCACAGGCACTTTTCACGGGGTATGTCTTTCCCTGCTCCGAGCCTGGACCCAAAAATCCCATATCCCGCTTTCGTTTTCGTTGGCGACTCCCGACGATCTGTTTCGGTTGGCGCGCGCGTTGTGGCTGGAGGATACCGGAACACAGCGCCGGGCGCGGCTGGACGGCATATCACGCTGGAAATCCACCGGGCTTACCGAAGAGACGCCCGAAACGGTGGCGATCTATACCCGTGCGCTCCGAAAACAGGGTCTGCTCGACTTTGACGACGTCATCCTCGAAACGCTCAACCTCCTGCGGGCAAGCGAACGGTTTCGGCAGGATACCCGCGAACGATTTCGTCATATTTTTGTAGACGAGTATCAGGATATAAACTCGGCGCAACATGCTCTGTTGCTCGAATGGGCGGGCGACGGCGTGTTGCTGACGGCTATCGGCGATCCCAATCAGGCGATTTACGGTTTTCGGGGGGCGGAAAACAAATACTTTCAGACCTTTGCCTCCGATTTCCCCGGTGCGCGGATGCTGTATCTGTCCGAAAACTACCGTTCCGCACCGGAACTTCTCAACGCCGCCTCCCAGATGATCCGTGCGTCGGATACAGGTCATGCGCCCGCGCTGGTAGCCACGCTCCACCGTCAGGGGCGACTGACGATCCATGAGGCGGCGACGGAGCGGGCGGAAGCCGAGTATGTCGTCCACCAAATCGAGCGCATGGTCGGGGGAACCAGTCTGTTTTCCAGAGATTCGGGCCGTGTGCACACCGTGGCGGATGTCGAGCGTTCTTTTGGGGACATTGCGGTGTTGTACCGGATCAACAGCCAGCGCAACGCGCTTATGGAAGCGTTCGAGCGGAGCGGTATTCCCTTTCAGGTCGTGGGGGACATTCCGCTGATCGATCGGCCCGGCGTGTTCGAAATCGTCACCCTGTTGCGTCTGAGTCAGGAGTTAAGCGTCACGGCGACCGCAGGGCTGCGGCTGTTGAACGCCGTTGTCGAAGGCGTAGGTGAGCGCACCACCGCCGAGATCGAAACACTGTGGGAACAACGGTCTCTGGTGACGACGGCGCATTTCGCCCTGCTGATCGACCGGTCGCGGGCGCTGTCCGTGCGGGCCAAAGCCAGTCTTCAGCATCTACTCGCGGACCTACGATATCTGGCGGCCTATCTCCAGGACGGAGGCATCGTCGCTGCGTTAAGTCATCTGTCCGGAGTATCCTGCTGGGCGGCGCTCAACAGCCGGTACGGAGAAATAGAAGACAACCTCGAAAAATTGATCCGCTGTGCCCGGTTGGAAACGCAAATTACACCGTTTCTCGACAACCTGTTGCTGAGCCGCGAATACGACGCCTTTGGCGTGAAAGCCGAGCGTGTCATGCTGATGACGCTGCACGCCTCCAAGGGTCTCGAATTTCCGATCGTCTTTATCACCGGTTGCGAAAACGATCTGCTTCCGCTCCAATATCCGGGGCTTACATCGGATGTGGAAGAAGAACGCCGGTTGTTTTACGTAGGTATGACCAGAGCCAAGGAAGGGCTTTATCTTCTCCGGGCCGGCCGCCGCAGCCTTTTTGGCAACGTCTCCAATACCTACCCTTCACCCTTTTTGGCCGATATCGAAGAACAACTCAAAGAATACGACCAGACCTCTCCCTCCCCCAACCGTCGAAAACAACCCCCACCCTCTACACAGATCAATCTATTCGAATAACGTACGTTTTCGGGAACCGATCCGTCTTTGCAAACATTTAGGAAGTAGGAAAAAGACATAAGACGGTCGTTTCGCCCTTTCACTTTTTACCCTTTTTCAAGGTGGTTTTTATGTCTCGAACCCTTCTGTGGTGGGTCACAGGATTGTTGCTGGCGACCGGCTGGATAAGCGCCGCACGGGTCGTGCAGGCGCAGAACAAGACGGCTCAGACGCCTGCCCCGTCTTCTCAGGGAACCGGCTATGCCGTGGCCACATTTGCCGGTGGGTGTTTCTGGTGTATGGAACCTCCGTTCGACAAACTGGACGGCGTTATCTCCACCACGTCCGGCTATATCGGCGGCAAGGTCAAAAATCCGACTTACGAACAGGTTTCAAAAGGAGGAACGGGGCATGCGGAAGCCGTGCAAATCGTCTACGATCCTCGAAAAGTAACGTTTCAGCAGTTGCTCGACGTGTTTTGGCACAATGTGGACCCGACGGTAAAAGACGGTCAGTTCTGTGACTGGGGCAATCAGTATCGCACGGCGATCTTCTATCATGACGAAACGCAGAAACAGCTTGCGGAATCCAGCCGGAAGTCGCTTCTGAGCAGTGGGCGGATCAAAAACATAGAGACCGAGATCGTGATGGCCTCCCCGTTTTACCCGGCGGAAGAGTACCATCAGGATTACTACAAAAAGAATCCGCTCCGGTACAAACTCTACCGGTACAACTGCGGCCGCGATAAAAGGCTGGAAGAAATCTGGGGTAACGACGGGAAGTCGTGACGTACAAAAAAGTCTGTGAATTTCGGGCGATCTGAGGATAGGATATACGGCTTTCGGTAGGGCAAAGGGGATTATTTGACCCGACCGATTACTACAGTTTGGTCGTCGAACTGTTCCGATCCGTGCGAGAAATTCCGGACCGCGCGCAAAATCTGTTCCTGAATATCCTCGCACGGACGGTTTTGGTGTGTTATGATGACTTCACGCAGACGGTCTTCGCCAAACTCGGTGTTGTCCACGCTCTGCGCCTCGGTAATACCGTCCGTGTTGATCACGAACAGATCGCCTCGTGTGACCGGAATGGTATTTTCTTCGTATTTCCACTCTTCGAACAGCCCGATGGGACACCCCCCGACATCGAGAAGAGAGACGGTTCCGTCTCTCAGCAGATACGGGGGGTTGTGCCCGGCGCAACAGTAAGTAAGGGTGGAAGCGTACGGATCGAATGCGCAGATAAAAAGCGTGGCGAATTTGTCGGGCGACGAGTTGTGACACAGATGCTGGTTGAGCCGGTTGACCAGCGTAGCCAGTCGGCCCGGTTTGAGTTCCACCGTATCGCTTACCGTTTGGGAGCGCAACGCGGCCCGAAGCCCGGCCATCATCAGGGCGGCGGACATACCCTTGCCCGAAATGTCGCTTACTACGATGTCGAGTACCCGCTCCTGATGCGGGATAAAGTCGTAATAATCTCCGCTCACCATCCGCGCCGGAATCCACGAGCCCACCAGTTCGAGACGCCCCATGTGCGGCGCATCCGTAGGGATAAAACGCGCCTGCACTTCTCGTGCCATGGCGAGTTCGGTATCCATGCGCTCTTTTTCTCCCACTTCGCGCAACAACACCTGAATGCTTTCGGCCATGTCGTTGAACGACCGGCTGAGTTCTCCAAGTTGGTCCTGTTTGGGGGTATCGATGCGAAAATCCAGATGGCCGAGTCGTAGCGTCTGCGAGCCTGCCGAAAGATCACGGACCGCCGCGGTAATCCGGCGCGAGATCACCAGACCGATGAGAAGCGAGATGATCTCCACACACGCCAGACCGAAACAAAGCCCGGTCAGCGTGACCAGCATGATACGGATGATCGACTGTTCGAGGTCCATGGCACCGGTGAGGATGCGGACGGGATCGAGCCAGATCGAGAGAAATACGTAGTCTTCCTCTCCGTTATGCCAACGAAGAGATTTGAACGCGCTTGCCCAGGGAAGCCGTACCTCGCCCAACCCCATCGGCATTTCCGACCAATCCCCCTCGATACCGGTGCGTTGGACCGACCGGCCCTGACTCAGAAACTGCGAAGAGATCAGCACCCCCGTCTGTTCCCATACCCGGGTTTGAAAAGGTTGGGTAAGCGGCATGGATACGAGGACGAAAAACCGGCGGTCTTTGAAGTCGATATGCGTGCCGGAGCGAAAGTCGATCAGCATGGTTGCGTCGGGAAGCGTATCGAGGATGACGTGTGCAAAAGGTTGCCGTATGGTCCATTCGGGCAGTTCGGTCCCCGGATGCACGTCTGGATGCGCATACAGGAGTTGATGAGCACCCTCTTTCTGCTCGTAGATTTCTATGTTTAGATCGGTCAGATCGGCATGGGCTTGGAGGGTTTGATTTACGATCTCCGAAATCGGCAATACCGGTTCCGCCGCGTTCCGATAGAGGTCCACCTGGAGCATAAGCGGGAGACGCTCCAGTCGGCTTATAGTCGTCTCGACTTGACGTAGCAGCAGATTTGAGCCGGGCGTTCCCACGAGAAACCACGCGATGACCACGCCGATGACAAGCACGATGCTGATGGGAACGATGCCTACAAAGACAAAGGAGACCAGAATCCGGTCGCGTACTTTCCAGAGCAGGCGATTGCGGAAACTTTTGGCGGCTATCCAGGTGTAGTGTAGAACGCTGACGATGAGGATGGGAACGGCCAGCACCTGAAATATGGAGCCTTCTTCGCCGAAGACGGCTAAAAACAGCCCGACATACGTCCATCGTTTCATGCGGGTGTCGGGTGTCAGCCAAGCCCATATCCTCTTGGCGAGACTCAAAGACCGCTCCGGGCTGATGTCGGTCGCTATGGGCAGTTTTTGATTCGGTTATCCATGCGGCTCTTCCGAAAGTTGTTCGATCGCATAGAACATAGCGCGGGCCTTGTCCATCGTCTCCGTGTATTCCGCGACCGGGTCCGAATCTGCGACGATGCCACCGCCAGCGTATACGTAGGCCATCCCTGCTTGTATGACTACCGTTCGAATAATAATGTTCAGGTCCATCGTGCCGTCGAACCCCAGATACCCCATCGCGCCGGTATACGGCCCTCTGCCGGTAGGCTCCAGTTCGTCTATGATTTGCATGGCGCGGATTTTGGGTGCGCCGGTGATCGATCCGCCGGGAAAGGTGGCTCTCAGCAGGTCGATCCGGTCGAATGTCGGCGAAAGAAGACCGGTTATGGTCGAGACCAGATGCCAAACCGTCGGATGCGCTTCGAGTTGGCAAAGTTCGGAAACTTTTACCGAGCCGGTCTGACAGACCCGTCCGAGGTCGTTGCGCTCCAGATCGACGATCATGATGTGCTCGGCACGGTCTTTTTCGCTGGCAAGAAGCGCGCGGCCTTTTTCATCGTCGTCATGGACGTTTTCTCCTCGCGGTCGCGTTCCCTTGATGGGGCGGGTTTCGACCCGGCGTGTGACCGGGTCGTAGCACAAAAAGCGCTCCGGCGAGATCCCCGCGATCTGAAAGTCGTTCGTGTCGAGATACCCGGCAAACGGGGCTGGATTGAGATGGATAAGCCGTCGGTACAGATCGGCAGGATTTCCGATATAGGGCGTGGAAAACCGCTGAGCAAGATTGACCTGATATACATCCCCGGCAACGATATATTCTTTTATTCGGCGGACGGCGTTCAGATACTCCGGTGGGGCAAAACCGGAAACAAAGCGGGCGGTCGGTGTGTCGGCGCGAGGCAAATTGGGTTTGGAAGCCTGCCTTTGTCCGTGCGTGGTATCGTGCCGCAACCGGTGTATATCGTGAAAACCCCCGAACCAAAGGTCCGGAAGACCTCTGTCGTCGGTCACGCAAGGCAGGACGGGTTCGATCCATCGGCGCAGACCGTATCCAAGATAACCGACCATACCGCCCTTGCAAAGCGGGGTATCGGACTGTGCGGTCAATCCGGAATAACGGTCGAGTACATACCTAAGCGCTTCGAACGGGTCGCCGGTCCACCGTTCGACGCCGTTTTCGGACACCAACTCGATGTGGTCACCGGAGGCTTTGAGGATGACGAACGGATCGTTTCCGGCAAACGAATACCGACTTAGCCTGCCAAAGCCTGCGCCGCTATCCAACCAAAACGCTGGTCGCATCCGTCTACCTCAGGAGCGCATCGTCGCGGCACACGACGATCGGCGGCGGCGGGCCGTGCCCCTTTCCGACGATCGGAGTATTCGAAAAGACGTTGTAACAACAGATATACGCGAGTCTATGTCGGCTGGAGAGGTTAGGGCCGGAACTGTGTAGCAGGTTGCAGTGAAAAAACAACACATCACCCGGATCGGCGATCACGGAATACGAGGGCAACAGCCGTTCGGTCGCCGTCATGCGTTCCAGTTCCGCTCCACGCTGATTGCCGATGCGTCCGTGGTCGAGCCGTCCTAAATGGTGGGATCCGACCAACACGCGCAGACACCCGTTCTCTTCGTCTGCCGTATCCAGTGCCACCATGGCCGAAGCCAGCCGCGGATACGGACAACCGTCGTAATACCAGTATCCGTAGTCCTGATGCCATTCCCATGCCCCTCCCTCGTAGGCCGACTTGAGCATGACCTTGCTGTGCCAATGATATACCGGCTCGCCGAGAAGCCGCGTCATGTTGTCCACGATCCGAGGGTGGCGCGTGACCAGCCCCAGCACATCTTCCGAAATGTTTGTCCACAGGCTGATTCGGCTGGCTCTGCCCTCCCGGTCAGGCATGTTCGACGTGGTATCAGCAATTCGCGTGGAATGCTCTACCGTGGCAATCATCCGTGCTACTTCTTTGCGTCCAAACATGCCTTTGGCAAGCACAAAACCATCCCGGAAAAACGTCTCCACTTAAGAGTTGGAAAGGTGTTTGCGAGGCATAATTACCTCAATGTCGATCCACACGTGGTTCTATGGGCAGGGTACGAAACTCGCGTATCAGCTCGGCCAGTTCGCGGGTGGCGGCCTGATAGAGTTGTTCCCCTTTTTCGACGGTGGCGACCGTAGCGTCTCCGATGACACCGGTTTCGGAAATACGTGACCATTGATCCATCATACGAAGCGGCGAGGCGCCCTTCCCACGAAACCACCCGCGCCAGTAATACTTCTGGTCAGGAATCTTTACCTCTTTGACCGCTTTGTCCATCTGTACGGCGTCGTCGTTGAGATACCGATACACCGAGGTTTCGATCTCGTCGGCGTGAGACTGAAGATCGGAGTCCCCGATCCGCCACAACGTGGACTGCGCCATGCTCCACCAGTTAAGCATACCGCAATGCACATCGGTTTCGATCACCGTGCGCCGTGCCACGGTTTCCATGATATTGGCGTTGGAGCCGTGACCGTTTACGATCAGGATTTTGCGAAATCCATGATGCCCGACGCTTCGCGTGATGTCCAGCACGAAATCGAGCAGATGGTCGTCCCGGATCGTGATGGTTCCGGGAAAGTCCATGTGGTGGTCTTCGAATCCGTAGGCCAGTTCGGGCAAAAGCAGGACCTCGTCCGGAATGAGCTGCGCCGCGCCCTCGCATACGCTGGAAACCAGAAAGGTATCCACGTCCAACGGCAGATGATGACCGTGATCTTCGGTGGAGCCTGTAGGCAAGACGACCACCGGCTGTCTTTTGACGACTTCGCGTATCTCCACCCATGTATAATGATCGTACCGATAGGGTAGTTTTGCGCCTTTCATGCCGACCCCCCGTAGCCATATTCGTTTTTCATGAAATGTTGGATGCGTAAAAACTCTTCGCCGAGACCGACGAGTTCTTGACCGGCTTTTTGAAGGTCCGGTGTTTCGGAACGGACGATCGTCACGATAGAATCGGCAATATGTGCGATAGCAGACAATCCGAGATTGGCGCTGCTTCCTTTAAGCGTGTGCGCGGCTCTTACGACCCAGTCGATTTTGTCTTGCGCCAGTTCCGTACGGATTTCCTCCATACGTTTTTTTGTATCGGAAAGATAGATGCCAAACAGTTCTTGCAGGCTCTCCGGATCGTCAAGAAGACCAAGACTGTCCAGCACATGGCGGTCGATCGAGGGATGGGCCGGCTCCACCATGACAGAAGCCGTTGTCATCAACTTGACGTCTCGGCTTTTTTCCAGCGACCTCTGAAGTTCTTCGATTTTGACCGGCTTGTGGATTTAATCGTCCATCCCCGCTGCGATACAAGCTTCCTGATCTTGTTGCATGGCGTTGGCAGTCATGGCGACGATCCACGGACGATGTTTGGATTTTGTCTTTCGAATCTCCCGTGTAGCCTCCAGCCCGTCCATTTCGGGCATCTGGATATCCATCAACACAACGTCGTAAGTCTGGCGGTGCACGGCTTCGATGCCTTCGAGACCGTTGGACGCGATATCGGCACGATACCCCAAGCGTTCTAAAATACGCACCGCCACTTTCTGATTGACTACATTGTCTTCCACCAAAAGGATTCTGAGCGGAAGCCGATACCCCATCGAGGCGTCGATCGGTTGGGTTTGTGCGGACCGCGATCTGACCGCCTCCGTCTTTCCGGCGATGACCGACAACTGCACGTCATAGAGCATCGACGGTTTGATCGGCTTGGTGAGATAGGCGGGAAAAGATACATCCCGTGTATCTTCGTCTCGACGTCCCATAGAAGTGAGCATGATCAGCGGCAGATGCTGGGTGGGCGGATGTCGGCGGATTTCCCGTGCCAGTTCGACACCGCTCATCTCCGGCATACTCATGTCGAGTATGGCTACGTCGAAAACCGTACCGCTATGGATCAGGTCGAGCGCTTCGCGACCCGATGCGACGGCATGAGGGTGTATACCCCACGATTGAGTTTCGAGTGTAAAAATACGCCGATTGGTTTCGTTGTCGTCCACGATTAACAGTTTTTTCCCGTTTAGCTCAGGCTGGGTGCCACGCAGATAGATTTTGGGTTGACCCGACGCGGCTTCGGCCATAAAAGTCGCATGAAACACCGAGCCTTTTCCGGGTTCGCTTTCGGCCCATACGGTTCCGCCCATCAGTGAGGCCAGCCGCCGGGTGATCGGAAGACCAAGACCGGTTCCTCCGTAACGGCGGGTCGTGGAAGCGTCCGTTTGGGTAAAGGATTCGAACAACTGGTCGATCCGGTCCGACGCAACACCGATCCCCGTGTCCTTTACCGAAAGCCGGATTTCGTATCGTCCGTTACCGTTTTCGACCGCCCCCGTAGTTCGGGCATCGATCCGCGTAGCCGAGACGGACACGACGATTTCGCCCGCTTCGGTAAACTTGACGGCGTTGCTCAACAGGTTGACCAGAATCTGCCTGACGCGCGTTACATCTCCTATGACCGTTCCGGGCCCGGTATTGTCGATCAAGTAGGCCAGATCAAGTCCTTTGGCTACCGCTTGGCTGACCACAAGATCGAGCGAGTCTTCGATACAGCTTCGGATATCGAAGGGGTGCTGTTCAAGGTCCATTTTCCCCGACTCGATCTTGGAAAAGTCGAGAATGTCGTTGATAAGCGAGAGCAAGGTTTCGCTACTGCTGCGGACGGTTTCGGTAAACTCGCGTTGTTCGTCGTTCAGAGAAGTGTCGAGCAAAAGCCCCGTCATTCCGATGATGCCGTTCATGGGGGTACGGATTTCGTGACTCATATTGGCAAGAAACTCGGATTTGGCGCGAGTGCCCGCCTCGGCCAGCTCTTTGGCCTGACGCAGTTCCGCCTCGGTGCGTTTTCTCTCGGCGATCTCCGATTGCAGGTCTCGGGTTCTTTCCGTAACACGAGTTTCGAGTTCGTCGTGCGCCTGTTGCAGGGCGTCGTCGCGTTTTTGAATCTGAGAGAGCATATCGTTGAATGCATCGATCAGCACACCGATATCGTCTTCGGACTGTTTTTTCGCGCGAGCGGTATAGTTGCGGTGTTGCGACACGTCTTTGGCCGTTTGTACCAGATGGACCAGCGGGCCGGAGATGATTTTCTGCACCTGTGAGGCCAGCACAAAGGCGACTAACAGCGAGGCGGAAAGCACAAGGGCAAGGACGCTGCCAAACTGTTGAAGACGTGCGGTCAGTTCGCGCAGGTCGGACCGGAGAAATACCGTTCCAATCCGTTCTCCGCCTATGACGACGGGATAGAACATGCCGGTGGCGTCGTCATAGGCGATTTCGCCGTCCTGTTGCACCTCCGGTGGTGTCAGACTTTCCGGAATGTCGTTACGGCGATATAACGCGAAGGGTTTTCCGTCGTCGTCGTAGATACAGGCCAACTCCACCGCCGGAACGGCACCCTGGCTGTTTAGCGTTTGAAGCGCGGCGGTGCTGTCCGAAAAAGAAAGTGGCGCGGTACTGTTTTCCGCGATGACGGCGGCCAGCGATTCCAACTCGTTGGCCGCGTTTTGGCGAAACCGCCCCGTCTCTACCCATAAAATCGCCGCAAAAGCCAACAACAGCGCCGCGACACAGATGGATACCATCATCCATGTCAGTTTCCAGCGAATCGACAAATTACGCAGAAAAGCAACGATCGGAGATCTATCAGGCATATCCCAGACGCTTGTTGAGCATGGGCATCACTTCACGGGCAAAGAGTTCGAGACTGCGAACCCACGCCCCCTTGTCGTCCCAATCATGCGCGACCATGACCAACGTACCGAACTCGCCGGTTTCCTCGATCATCCGCAAAAGCTGACGTACCACCTCGTCCGGGTCTCCCGCGACGATCTGGTCCTGCATCATGTAGTCGAGGTTGCAGGCAGTGTCGGGCATATCGGGATCGCGTTTCCACATCCCGCGTCCTACACCGAGATCGCTGAGTTGCAGGATGTATTCGAGACACTTGCCCAGCGAAAGGTTGCGCGCCTTTTCTCTGGCTTCCTTCGTAGTATCGGCCACAAAAACGTTACGCGAGACTTTCCATTTTTTCCGGTCTGGCTCGCGGCATTCTGCACGCGCGCCTTCCTCGTAGGTGGTCCAATGGTTTTGCAGGACGTTTCCGGCCACCATGTGATGGCTAAACGGCGAATAGTTTTTTTGCCCGGCGATGCGCGTTCCGACGGAGTTGCGGCTGATGACCGGAACGGCGATGGGCGGATGGGGAAGCTGGTAGGGTTTCATAAACACGCCTACTCCAAGCTCGGTGCGGATTTCCTTTTTGACACGCACCTGCCAAAACCGGCCTTCGATGTCGTAAGGCGGATCGGTGGTCCAGAGCGTCATGATGATTTGTATCGCCTCCGCGACCATCGCGCCGGTCTGCTTTGGGTCCACTCCGTACATTTCCAGATCCGTGGGAATCGCGCCCGGTCCGAAACATACATTGATCCGCCCGTGTGACAGGTGGTCCAAAAACGCCAGTCGCCCCGCCACATGCGCCGGATGGTGATACGGCAGACACACCGGCGCCGTGCCAAGCCGGATGTTTTTTGTCATGCCCAGCGCCTTGCCGACAAAAATCTCCGGCATGACGATGTTTTCATAGCTCGAAGAGTGATGCTCTCCTACCCAGAACTCGCTAAACCCTAACTCTTCCGCCCGGACAACCAACTCAAGGTCTTCGTCGAAACACTGCGCCGGCGGCTTGGCCGGGTCGTGAACGGGCATAAGAAACATGCCGTAGTCAATCATGCGTGTACCCCTTTGGTTTTGGTTTACCCCAACAAACCTTTACGGTGTTTTTGCGCTACGATTTCGGTCAAAAAATCCGGTGTACAGACCGCGCTCAAATCTCCGCCGGGAAAACGAGCCGCCCACGCATAAAGCCGTTCGGCCCACGAAACGTCTCCTGCGACAAGCGATGGCTCGCCCCGCACCGTGTCCAGCGCTTCGACGACAACACCTGCCATGCGTTTATATAACCGCCCCGCGATCTCATCCGGTGTTCCGCCGGCCCGCCACGCTTCCTGCTGCCATGCCATCGCGTGAATCCGCACAATACGGGTGCGGGGATAAAAAGAACACATCAGATTCCACGGGTCTCCGTCTTTCTGCTGATCACCCGCCGCGCGAAAGTCGGTCCGCAACACGACCGAGGGGATGTCGAGAAATTTTGCCATCATAAACTCGACGACCGTGCCGGAGTCGAGATCCGTCCCGTCAAAGTTGAACAGCGCTATATCGCACGAAACGACTTGTTTCAAATCCTGATTACGGATGGCTGCGGCGCGATGCGTGACTTGTTCCAAGTGTTGCGGCAGGACGCACACATACCGCCCCGCGCCCGTCCGTTCGATGGCGGACGCCAGCAAAAAATTGCCGGTCAGGTGTTTGTGGTCAAACAGGTCACCGGCAAAATAAACGGTATACGAATCCACCAAAGGGCGCTCCCGGTGCGGGTATGGGCATGACGTGTCCTGCGCGAGATGCGTCATGGGATCACACGGGCATGACGCGACCGGTGTACCGGCGTCCGATTTCTATGGCCTCGCGAGGGCCGGCGCCGATCCGGACCCCCTCGTCGATCATTCGGGTAACGTCTTCCACCTGTACCATGTTGAGAAACGCTACACCCGTGGCTTTGCAAGCACCGAGCACACGGCTTCGCGCGTCTTCCAGTTCGGGTGGATAGGGCGGGTCGTGGTGAAACAGATGTCCAAACGACATACTCATGTCACCCGGTCCCCACTCAGCAAAGCCGATGCCGGGCACGCGCAGGGTGTCTTCCACATGGGCCAGCGCCCTGCGGTTTTCGATTTTAAGCCCCAGCAGGATCTCACCTTCCGGGTTGAGCGGCCAGACGTCAGCTCTGCGCAGATACGCTTCGGGAGATATCCCCCATACCGAGGCGGCCCATCCCTGCCCGCCAGCACCGCGCCGACCTACGCCAAGCCCACTCCCCACACCGACGGTCTGAAACGGATACCGCGCCGACTCGACAAACACGCGCACCGCATCCGGTGTTTCGGCATGACAGAGCAATATACCATGAACGCCTCGCGCCAACACCTGCTTGACCATCCATGCGTTGGCCCGCATGACATGCTCGTCGGTCCCGTCGGTTGGAAGCGTAACGATCACCGGCGGCGTCGGATGGCCACTGCGTGTAGGACCTTCATCCGCCAGACCGCGCATAAATGCTTCGAGAGCGGTCAGATTGAACAGACCGTGCTCCATTTCGACCAGCAGATAGTCGGCGTGGGTTCCCGCTTCCGCCCTGCCGCCATCGTACGACAAATCCCCTACACCCGTATAATAGACCGGCTGGCCCTGTTCCAAGAGTTCGATTGCCCGGTTGATCCGTGCCATCCTATTTCCTCCCTGTTGGCATTCGTTGCGTCGCCGTCTCCAAAACCCATATAGCCGCTACCGGAAAACCGCTCCCATCCAAAATCCAAAATTGCCTCACACCGGACACCGCCCTCCAAGCCCAGTATCCTCCGCCAATCCTCGCAAGTTGGCGACCGCCGTGTCCGTCAGTGCCACGCCGTGCGTCCGTGCGACCGCCTCGCTCTCGTATTCCATCTCGCCGGGGATGTAAGTCCGTGTCGCGTTTTTGGCTTTGGGTGCGGTACGCATACGACGGATGAGTTCGTCCATTCGGGTGTAAAACTCGTTTTTCGGCATCATGGCGGCGATATCGACGGCAATAAAGGTATGCCCTTCGTTACAGGCTTTTCGGGACTCTTTGGCCCAGGTGGGCATGTCGGTTGTGATCCCTGCTCCGGCCAACACGCCGGCAAGCGATTCGACCATGAGCGCCAGCCCATAGCCTTTGTGTCCCCCCAAAGGCGTCAGCGCGCCATGGACGGTAAATACGCCCGGATCGGTAGTCGGAAGCCCGTCCTTATCGGTAAGCCAGCCTTCGGGAATCGGTTTGCCTTGATTTTTCATGGAAACCACTTTTCCACCGGCCACCGTGCTCATGGCGATGTCGAGCACCAACGGCGGCTGTGTCCGCGCCGGAACCGCGTAAGAGAGCGGATTGTTGCCGATCTGCGCGCCGCGTCCGTTCGGAATGCTCATGACCACATCCGTATTGCTCATCGCCATGCCGATCATGCCTTGGTCGAGTACCATGAGCGTGTAGGCCGATGCCGCTCCGAAATGGTTGCTGTAGCCGCAACCCGCAGCCTTTTTCATGGCGGTCGTCATACCGACATGACCTGCCACCATGCCCACAGCCTGATGCGCGTCGATCATCGCCCATGCCGGCCCTTCGTTGGTAATCTCCGGCACTGCGCGAGGATCGATGCCGCCGTCCCGCATCAACTGCACATACCGTCGCAGCGACACGGTTCCGTGGGTGTAGATGCCCCGCATATCCGTGCGCACAAGACATTCCGTCGTAATCCGAGCATGCTCGACTGCCATACCGACGGTCGTCAGCGCTTCCATGCAAAAAGTCTTCAGCGTCTCCGCATCGACGCGAATGACAAACGGAGGTTCCAACATTACAGATTCGGCCATATCGCCGCCTTTTCTTTTCGGCTTGACGCCGAAGGGCTTTGCCCGTACCGTTAAATCGATTCGATATTCTTACATGGATCGTCCGCGCATCACCACCACAGCGTCATGAGAACGGAAAACCAATTTGTGCAACCCCCGATATGCGAGATGGTGGGTAACATCTCTTTGCCTAGGTTTCTGCATAGGCATGTACCCGCCCTGCATCGGCTTTGCTCAAAATATGCCGACACCGGTAGACATCCAGATAGCCCTGTTTTCGAAAGTGCTGATGTTCGAACGCAATCTGATGTCGCAGAACGACGATACGCTGGCGATCGGCGTTTTGTATCAGAACAGCGACAGCCAGTCGCTCACCGCCCAGAAAGATCTGCGCAACTTCCTCGACCGGCTGCCTCAATTCAAAAAAGCGCCGTTCCGGTACAGTCTGATAAATATCGACGCAACGACGGACCTAGCAAGCATTATTGCGCGCGAAAGGATAAAGCTACTGTACGTGGCGCCCTGTCCCAAAGTGGACTTTAAGGTGGTGGCTGACATCAGCCGGCAATACCGTGTAATCACCCTGACCGGCGTGCCGACCTATGTAGACGCGGGCATAGGTGTAGGCATCGAGATTTTCGACTGCCGCCCTCGTCTTGTGCTCAACCTTACCAGTTTACGGGCCTGCGGCGCAGATTTTAGCGCCCAACTTCTCAACCTTGCCCGTGTCATCGGATAGACCGCTCTCACGCCCCCGCCGTCTTTCTCCCGTACACCCGCCATGCGTTAAGCCCCATAATCTTTGCCTGATCCTCCCGTGACAGAAAATCCGTGTGCGCCCACCCGGTGGCAACAAGTTGCTTGTAGGTCGCCACGGTCAATAGTCCCGGCACGTCGGTTCCCCAAAGGATATGCTCCGGACCCACCCAATCGACCGCCGCTTGCAGATAGCGACGGGCCGACGGATACGGGTATCCTTCATGATCGAGATACGCAGGCAGTGCAGCGGTATCGAGATATACGTTTGGGTGTTGTGCAAGACGGACCTGTTTCTGCCAAAGCGCCCACAGCGCCGAATCTTGCTCCACCTGCGGACCGGGTTGACACAGATGGGCGATGACGACACGCAGATTTGGGTGGCGTTCGAGTATCTTCCCGACCGCGTCGGTCTGATACGGACGCGAACCCACCGCGCCAAGATCAAGCGTAAGCAGATAATCACCTTTTTCCAGTTCCATCCACAACCAGTCGAGTGCAGGATCGTCCAAACGCAGATCAGGGTACAGTCCAGCCAATCCCGCCGTTTCGCTTAGTTCCAGTTTGACCCCACGAAAGCCAAGTTCACCGACCGCCTCTTCGAACATGGCGCGACAACCGGGCGACCACGGATCCAGAAAAGCGGCCCCGAAAAACCGATCCGGGTATCGCCGTATCGCCTCGGAGGCATACCGGTTGCATTCGCCGTAGAACGTACCCTGAAGAAGCACGGTGCGATCCACGCCTGCCCAGTCCATGTATTCGATCAAGGCTTCCGGTGGAAAACGGGTCTCCACAGCCACCGGTGGCAATACACGGAGCGTCTTATCTCCCGCTCGCATCTTGCCATAACCCGAAGAACGGGTCTCTCCGTCCCGGATGCGACCCCTGACCTCCGGAAATATGTGCGCGTGCGCGTCGATGATCATACTTACCTCGTCTATCCACGTATGGCTTTTGACAACCCGTCAAACCGTTCGATGAGATACCCGAAATCACAACCCAATTGAAGCCATTGCACCCCCCGTTTCATCCACCGAACGGCAAAATCCAGGTCCGTACCCATGCCCATTCCGATCGAAAGACCGGCCTTTCGGCCCGTGTCGATCACGGTTTCCATCATCTGTACGACATCAGGGTGATTGGGCTGGCCCAGCAGTCCCATGGAACCGCTCAGGTCCATAGGACCGATCACGAGCGAATCAAGACCGGGGGTCGCCACGATGTCGTTCAATTCCCGCACTGCGTCGATGTGTTCGATCTGTACCGCTACGAAAATCTCGCGGTTCATAAGTGAGATGTACGCGTCCCCGGCGAGACGTCCATAGTTGGAAGGTCGGCGAGGGCCAAAACCCCGGCTGCCCATAGGCGCGTACCGACAATCGGACACCACCCGACGCACTTCGGCGGCAGTCCGTACTTGCGGAACGATGATGCCCGGGGCGCCGGCATCCAGCGTGCGTTTGATATAGGCCGTTTCGCTCGTGGGAACACGCACAAGCGCCGCCTTGCCGCAGGCGCGCGCCGCAATGAGATGCCCGGTGACTGACTCCAGTGTCATCGGATTGTGTTCGGTATCGATCCAGATAAAATCGACCGAATCGCAAAGCGCTTCGGTCACGGTCGGATCGGTAAACGTAACGCTGGCGCCAAGACAAACTCCACCGGACGCCAGCCGCTCTCTAAACTCCCTCATGCCTTGCATAAAGGCTCCTTCTTGTATCGATTTTGGATTTTGGATGGCGGGCACGAATATCGGGGACCGTGCCGATATTCGCCTTTCGAGATGGCAAGAGACAGGATATGGTCCATGCGTCGTATTACCTTTGGGGTCTTGTCATCTCGAACATCGCCGGTTCGTTCGCCCGGCAGTACCATTCTCCTCCCATGCGGCCTATGGCGTCGATTCGCCGCGCATCCACCGTGTCGCCGTCCCACACCCGTTCCGCCATGTGAAAATACACTACTTCGCCTATGATATAATTAGCGGAAAGCGGCCCTTCCCCGTGTCGCACGATCCGAAAAAGCCGACATTCCATCTGGAGCGGGCTTTCGGCAACCCGGTCAGGTTTTATCCTTACAGACGGCAACGGTGTAAACCCGGCCTCTTCGAATTCGTTGACGCCATACGGAAATTCGAACGAAGCAAGATTCATTCTGTCTTTTATCTCGTGTGTCGCCGTGTTGATCACAAACTCGCCGGTCGCCTCGATGTTTCGGAGCGTGTCTTTGTAGCCGCCCTCCCGTCCTGTAACCGGCGAGATGACGACCGAGGGTGGGTTTGCACCCCCGGCCATAAAAAAGCTGAACGGCGCCAAATTGGGTTTTCCGTCCGGGGATAGGGTAGAAGTAAAAGCGATAGGACGGGGTGATACACAGAAAAGCAAAAGCCGGTAGACATCGCGCCGGGGCAGGGTTTCAGGGTCGACGCTTCGAAACGGCGGAGTCTCTGACATGTCTATCCTTTCCAACTCATCGGATAATCGGTTGCTTCGATGCCAAGCGCCTGTGGGGTTATATGGAGCGGGTTAAACGTATCCACCATGACGGCGAGTTCTTCGGTGCGGGGTTTGCCGATACTGTCTTCGGTCGCACCGGGTTGGGGGCCATGCGGAATACCCGACGGATGCATCGTCACGGAACCCTCCTGGATGCCGCGACGGCTGGAAAATCGGTCGTTGGCATAATAGATGACTTCGTCGCTGTCGATATTGCTGTGGACATACGGCGCTGGAACCGCCTGCGGGTGATAGTCCAGCATCCGGGGAACAAACGAGCAGATGACAAAGTTGCGCGCCTCAAAGGTCTGATGGATCGGGGGAGGCAGATGAACCCGTCCGGTGATCGGCTGAAAAGCGTATATGCTAAAAGCAAAGGGAAATACGTAACCGTCCCACCCCACGGCGTCAAAAGGATGAAAATCGTACCGGTAGGCCTGAAGCACGCCCCGCGCTAAAACGCGCACTTCGTGACGACCTGTCTCTCGGTGTGTTTCCAAGCTCTCAGGCGGTCGGATGTCGCGCTCCCGGTACGGGGCGTGTTCCAGCAGTTGACCGTATTCGTTGCGATATCGGCGGGGAATCTCGATAGAACCGGCAGCCTCGATCACGAATATTTCCGTGTCGAGCGTTTCTTCTTCGAGCCGATAGATCACGCCACGTGGAACGATGAGATAATCACCCGGGCCGTAGACAAGCGAGCCAAACATCGACTCCAGCCGACCGCTACCTCGGTGTATGTACAGCGCTTCGTCGCCGTCGGCGTTTTTGTACAGATACGTCATGGGAGCGGCGGTACGGACATAGGAAAGGATGACGTCACCGTTAAAACACAGCGGAACCCGTCCCGATACGGCATCACCGGCCGACGGCAGCGCACGTGTTTTGAAATGTCGGGGTTGCAGCGTCTCTTCCGAGATCACCAAGGGGTTGCGTTCCGTAAGTCGCTCGATTTCCGCCACCTGTGTGGGGGGATGGATATGGTAGAGCGTAGAAGATCGCCCCGAAAATCCGCGTGTTCCAAACAACTGCTCCCGGTATAGCAAACCGTCGGGTTGTCGAAACTGGGTATGATGCGTGGTCGGCAGTTCTCCCAGCCGCACATATCGCATGGCTATGCCTCCTCCCCTGCCACGGTGTTGCGCAGTACGCCCAGTTTTTCTATCTCCAATTCCACGACATCTCCCGGCTCAAGCCACGGATGCGTTCCCGGTGGAAATTCGACGATACAGCCGGTCCCAACCGTCCCGGAGCCGATCAGATCGCCGGGAAGAAGCATCGTATGCCGCGAGGCGGTGGCAATCATCTCCGCAAAAGTCCAATACATCGTGCGGGTGTTGCCCCGCGAATACTCGACCCCGTTGACGCGAGCCGTCATCGTCAGATCGTACCGTGCGCCCCGACCCCGGTCCGGAAGCAAACGATCCTCCAAGACGTCGGGAGATACCAACTCAGGCCCCAGACTGGTTGCAAAGTCTTTTCCTTTGGCCGGTCCGAGTCCCACTTTCATCTCTTTGCGCTGGATGTCCCGCGCGCTCCAGTCGTTGAGGATGGTAAAACCGGCGATAAAACCATCCGCCTCGGTCACCGGGATATCGCGTCCTTCCTTGCCGATGACGACGGCCCATTCGAGTTCGTAGTCCAGTTCGTCGGTTTCCGAGGGTTTGCGGATGGGGCTGTCCGGTCCATACAGACAGGCGGTGTTGGAAAAATAGAACACCGGTATTTCGTACCATTCGGGGACCATATCCAGCCCCCGGTTTTTGCGGGCATTGCGGACATGCTCTTCGAAAGTGTAGAAATCCCTGAAACTGCGGATAGATAAAAGGATCTCGCCGATAGGACGCCTCACAGCGTGCCCCGCACCTGCTGTTCGCGTTCTATGGCTTCGAACAGCGCTTTGAAATTGCCTATGCCGAAACCGCGCGAACCGTGTCGCTGGATGATTTCGAAAAACAGGGTAGGGCGGTCTTCCACAGGTTTGGTAAAGATCTGTAGCAAATACCCCTCTTCGTCCCGGTCTACCAGTATGCCCAGTTGCCCGATGCGGGCTATGTCTTCGTCGATCTGGCCGACACGCGCGGAAAGGTCGTCGTAGTACGTGTCCGGCACGTAGAGAAAACTTACGTCGTTGGCCAACATGGACGTTACCGTGTCCATTATATTGCCCGTCAGCATGGCGATATGCTGGACACCCGGTCCCCCATAGAATTCGAGATACTCCTGTATTTGGGATTTACGTCTACCTTCAGCGGGTTCGTTGATAGGAAATTTGATCCTGCCGTTCCCGTTCTGCACGACTTTGGACATAAGCGCGCTGTATTCGGTGCTTATATCGGTATCGTCAAAGTGGACAAGCTGGGAAAACCCCATGACGTGTTCGTAAAAATGGACCCATTCGTCCATTTTGCCGAGTTCGACGTTTCCGACGATATGGTCGATGGCCTGTAACCCGACCGGGCGGCGTGTGGCCGGGTTGTAGCGAATCGGGTCGATGGGACGGTATCCCGGTGCAAAAACCCCTGTGTATCGGTCGTGGTTGACAAAGGTGTGCGTGGTGTCGCCGTAAGTTCGAATGGTGGCATATTCGTAGACGCCGTTTTCATCTTCCATGCGAGTAGGTTCGGTCACGCCGACCGCACCTAGGCGTGTCGTCGTCTCGTAGGCGGCGGTTACGTCATCCACTTCGAGCGCCACGTCCTTAACACCGTCACCGTGCATCGAAAGCCGCGCGTTGTCCGGATGGTCGCCATGAAGTGGAGAGACGAGGACAAAGGTGATATGCCCTTGTGTCAACACATAACCGGCTTCGTTTTTTAAGCCGGTTTCCAAACCGGCGTATCCGACGACGTCAAATCCAAAGGCGTTTCTGTAGAAGTAGGCGGACTGTCGGGCGTTTCCGACCGCAAAGGTTACATGGTCTACCCGGCGCAGAGGAAGGGGATCGTCGGGCATGGGCGTCTCTTTCGGATGTATCGGGTTATGGGCGTTTAGGGGCACAGGGCCCAGTGCCCTACAACGCCCCGTCGCGCCACGGTCCCCAGATGGCGTATGTGATGCCGGGGCGTTGCATGTTGACAAACAACGTCTGGCCGTCCGGGCTAAACGTCGCGCCGGCAAATTCGCCGTTGTGCTCGATGCCTGCGAGGTCGTGGGCAAAGTCGAAAACCCGGCCTTCGGGCGTCAGTCCCCGAACATGGGGATTATCTCCGCTGTCTTCGCAGATTACCAGACCGCCACGTGGGCTTACGCACAGATTGTCCGGGCTTTGCATGAGCGTTTTGTCCGGGGATTCGAAAAACAGACGGAGTGTTCCGTTCCCTTCACGCGCGGGGCGGTATTCCCATATCTGGCCATGCTGACCCGTACCGCCCGATGTGGCGGTAAAGAAGATACTGCCTCCGGCGTACCAACAACCCTCCAGCCGGCTAAACACCGCGCTTCCCTGCACAAAACCCTGCATGTGGACCGCCAGCGATTCTTCGTGGGCATTGGAAGGATCGGGTTTTTCGATATCCACCCATACGACGGGCAACTCGACACCCATCTTTTGGCCGGTGCGGGTATCGTACTGGGGTTTGTCGCGGACGGCCAGCATCTGGAGTCGTCCTCCGTCGGCCAACTTTCCGGGGGTGACCGGGATAAATCGGTAAAAACCGGAAGGATCGCGGTCTTCCGTTTCGTATACGATGCTTGTAGCCGGATCGACGGCGACGGCTTCGTGGACAAAGCGGCCCATCGCTTTGATCGGTTCGATACGAGTCGGGCCGTCCGCCAGCGCCGGCACCTCGAAACAGTACCCGTGGTTTTGGTCGAAACCGCCATACTCGCGGTTTCTTTTTTCGTCTTTCATAAGGACCGTGCCGAGTGTGGTCTCTTCGCAGGTGATCCAAGTCCCCCATGGCGTCGGACCGCCGGCGCAGTTGTGGAGCGAACCGCTCAGGCTTACGAAATCTCGGACGATCTCACGTGTCTGGGGGTCTATGACCAGCGTCGTGGTTCCACCGCCGGCAGACCGGTCATAGGCGGGAGCTTTTCCACCTATCGCCGCGTCCGGACGGCCCTTTCCATCGTTGATTTCGTGGTTGCGTACCAAACGGATGACGCCGTTTCCGGCAAAGGCGGCCATGGAGTCGTGCGCGCGGGGCGTCGGATTGCCGTCCGACATGAGTGCGCCGGCTTTGCCCAACACGTTGTAGGAAAACCCCTTGGGAAGCGCCATACAGACTTCGCCGGTGTTTTGCGAAGGCGTGGGCGCAAGCGGACCGTAGCCGCCCGTGCCCGGTAACGCCTGAAGCGTGGCATCCCCCGAAGCGGCCAGTGCGCGGCGGGCCGAAAGTCCCTGTAGGGCGACCGCCCCTGCGGTAAGCGCGGCGCAATGAAAAAATGTACGACGAGTGATCCGGGTCATGCAGGGAACTCCTTTTTCACGGTAAAAAACAGGAAGATAACCGCCGGTTGCAGATTTAAATATACGGAGTCTTGTGTCTTCTGGCAAGCCGCGCACGCAGAAGAAACTCAGGGCTGTATGGCGGCAAAAACGCCGATATTCGGTCGCGTGGAAAACATTTTTGCGTAACAAACGAAACCCATTTGGCAACTCTCTCAGAAGGCGTCGAAGGCGTGTGGAGCGTCGGGAAACCAGTAGAGATCGACAAAAAAGGAGAGACCCTGTCCCAGCACGTAGGCGACTAGTATACCGATAAACAGGGGCTGTATGCGTCGGTACTGTCTGACGCCCCCGGTGCGGATGAGCAAGGTCTGTATCAGCCATGCGAGAAAGATGGGAAAAACCGCGCCGACCGCCGGTCCCGATGCGACGACGACCAGTCCGATGGGGTGTAACGGCCACCAGTAGAACAGATACCGACACAGACTCAACAAAATCATGAGTACGCCGCCCGAAGCGAGAAACGACAATTCGAGTGAGGTCACCTGTGTCGCGTTGTTGATCCACGAAATGATCAGGTTGTAAAAACCGTCTCCCAGCGGTCCGGGACCGGTACGCAGGTTATGCGCTCCATAGGCGTATCCGGCTGTGATGATATAGCCGATGGAGGTGACGGCGCTGACACCGAAGGCCAGCGCGCAGGCGGCAAAAAAAGCTCCGGAGCGCATGGTGATTCGATCCCGCAGCCATGCGATGTTCGAGATGCCGATCATAGTAAACGTCCTCCAGTTGCGGGCAAAGGCGTTGGTAAGCCCAAGCGCGGTCATATCGGGCGTCGTCAGGTTCGAAGAACCTACCATACCTACCGTAAACTGATGCGCATTGATCGGGAGATCGATCATGACCATGCCGGCTTCGGCGCATATCCGGGCAATGGCAAGATAGAAGATAAAGAGAAAAAACAGAAACAGCACGGTAACGGACAAGGAAAGCCCTGCCTGATTGAGCCAGAAGACGAGATACAGCATTCCTCCTGCAAAACCTGCTACGGCGGTCCGATAGGAAAACAGTTCGTCTTTGTCGCGAAGATCGGAGGTGTGCCCCCAGGCTTTTTCCCATACGGCGCCCAGATGGCCTCGTGACATCCACAAACCGATCAGGACAAACAAAATCATCCCACCGATGGACTGAATGGATACCAGTCCGCCCGGCACGATGGTCGATGCGGTGGAAACGACACCGATGCGTGTTAGAAGCCCCTGTTGAATAATGCCGAGCAGGATGAAAAACCAGACGCTAAACAGGATTTCCGCGTTGGCAAAAAACGAGATACATAAAATCAGCACATTGAGCCGAATAGGAATCGCCGCAAAGGAACGTTCGAGCGTAATGTTCGTCACGTCCGGTCCCATGATGGGAAAGCGTGGCCAGTGCCCCCAGTACGAAACGACGTTCCAAAGCATGACCGCACTCCCGGCGATCAGCCCGATCCGAAACATCTTGGTTTTGAAAATCGGCGGTTCTTCGGGTCTGTCGGGATCGGGTTGACCCATCAAATGTACGGCCACTTCACCCAAAGGAAACCGAAGCCGGTCGTGTTCGACCCACTGCTTCCGGAGCATCACGATGATACAGGCTCCGACCCACATAAGCGCCGCAATGGCCGTTCCCCACCAAAAAAGCGGGGGCAGCCAATCATGCCAAGGGATCGGCACATCGGGTGGGATGCCTTCGAAAAACCCCGTAGCCGCCCCGTTTTCATCGTTTAGCACCAACCATCCGGGCAGATGATCAAAAAACTTTTCCTGCCATTGATTTTCCGGGTTGGCGAAATAATACGGGGTGGTGATGACCGCAATCAGATACCGTGTCATGGCGCGGTCGGGGACCATCGAAGCCGCCCACCCCATGGCAAAAACGACGATCAGTTCCGACCGGGTGAGCACCCATGACTTTCCGGCACGGCGAAGCAAAAAGTTAGGACCGAGAACGAGTACAAGAAAAGGAAGGATAAGACAGGCAGGCAACTGTGCATAAGTGGGGTCGTAACCCAGTTGGTCGGCGGAAAATTGCCCCCAATAGCTTACGATCGCGGAAAGTCCCAGACCGACCCCGACCGATCGCAAAGAGACTGCCGGGCGCGGGGAGTCCGTTTCGGAATGTTCGATGGCCATGATGCTCCTTGAGAAGTTTGAAGGGTGAAGGTTGAAGAGTGAAAACAACAAAAGAACAGGACGAAGTATGTGTATTTTTCAAACTTCACCCTTCAACTTCAGACTTGCGCCATATATAATATACGGTCCGTTTCGAGATGTCAACTCGTTGCGCTATAAGGTGTTTTTGTGAAACGAACCCCCAAAAAACTCGACGCGCAGACCGATCCATGTTATATAAAGCCTGACCTTAACGAGTTGAGTGTAGGGATAACATTCGGATTGCTCGAGCATCGTCCAAGGGTCACGAAGATGCAGGAGGGTTTCCGTCGTCGGGCAGGAGGACGGAAACAGGGCAGAGAAAGGAGCCACCGAGAATTATCTGACCCATCCTCAAAGCTCGTTTTCGTGTTGAAAAAGCAACATCACCACAGAATATCTTTAAGGGAGACAAAACAAATGAAGAAACTGCTATTGGCGGCGGTTGCTCTTGCCATGCTGTCCACGGCCACCTCGGCCTACGCGCAGAAGGGTGCCATCCGTCTGGGTGGTGGTCTCTGGCACGCCCCCGGCACCAACTTTGTTGGTGGTGGCGCTGCGGCTGACATTGGTCTTGGCGACAAACCGTTTGCCCTGAGCATCACGGCCGAGTACTATACCAAGTCCGGTTCCAAGTTTATCCCGATTACAGCGGTTGCCCTGTATCGAAAAAGCATGCCCAACGGCAAGCTGGGTGTGTTCTTTGGCGGCGGCGGCAGCTAATTGATTTTCGATCTCGGTGTTGTTAGCGTCAAGAAGCCCGTCGCCACGGGTATCGGCGGTGTCATGTTCAACGTGGCCCCCAAGATCGGCGTCTATGGCAAATTCCAGTACTACCGTCAGATCGTTTCCGGCGTGCTCAACACCTACGCGTTCGGCGGTGGTATCGCCATCAACCTGATCCCGGCCGAATAAGCCCATCAGGCGTTAAGCAACAAACAAAAACGGGCTGGTCACGCTGATCAGCCCGTTTTTGTTTTGTCTCTCCCCTCCCCCCGTATGGCATCTGCTCTCTTGCTTCTGCCAGATTGACAGAACCCTCTTTTTCGCATAAATTATATCCACACGCAAATCCGTACGAAAAACTGCATAATCGTGCGTGATACAGACCCTTGCATTTCCCAATCCAAAATCCAAAATCCGCCATGCCCATCCTTCCTCACCCTTACCACCCTGATTACGCATGACCTCAACCGTCCCTCCTGTTGTTCTGCTTGCGGACAGTTCCGTGCGAAGCCGGGAAGAAAAATTTCACGGTCTCACCCGCCGTGGCTATCAGGTGATCGCGGTCGAGACGGCGGACCGAGCGGTCAACGTGCTCGAAACCGAACTCGTCGATGTGCTGATCGCCGAACTGCATCCGCACGGCATCGACGGATTGCGTCTGATGGATATCGCCCTTCGGAGAAAACCCGAACCTGGCGTGATCCTGATGACCGTACCCGGTTCGACCGCGCTGGCCGTGGCCGCCATGAAGGAAGGGGCCTACGATGTACTCGAACAGCCGGTCCATGTCGAAAAACTCGCCGCCGAAATCGAAAAGATTTTGGAACGACAACGCATCGTGCTGGCCAATGTAGACCTGAAACGGCAAATCGAAGCGCGTTACGATCTTGGCAACATCATCGGAAAATCTTCGGCCATGCAGCGTATCCGAGATCAGATGCTCCAAATCGCCGATACGCAGGCGACCGTGTTGATCTACGGAGAAAGCGGAACCGGCAAGGGACTCGTAGCGCATGCCCTGCACATGAACAGCGGGCGCAAAGAACATCCTTTCGTGCCGCTTGCCTGCAACGCGCTATCGGAAGGCGTCATCGAAAGCGAGTTGTTTGGCCACGAACGCGGCGCGTTCTCCGGCGCGATAAAAACCCATCGGGGACGGTTCGAACTGGCCGACAGAGGAACCCTGTTTCTCGACGAAGTCGGCGAACTTACCTCCGCCATTCAGGTCAAACTGCTCCGGGTGCTTCAGGAACGAAAGTTCGAACGGGTAGGAGGAACCCAG